>JALEQJ010000036.1 GCA_022764505.1 Phocaeicola sp.
TCTTGTGCTTCTATTTTATTGCCCAATAACGCTAAAGCTATTGTAGAATATAAAAATGGAGTGGTCTGTATCTTTTTCATAATTATCTATGTAGTTTCTTGGCACGCAATATCTCTCTCTTTCCTTGTGGGGGACCGGGTAGTCTTTCTACTACGAATCCTACTTTTTGTAAGCTACGCCTTATATCTCCTTTTGCGCAATAAGTAACCAATATCCCCCCTTCGTGCAAGCTATTGTACAGTTGCTCTATTCTATCCATACCCCACATTTCCGGTTGCTTTTCTGGTGCAAAAGCATCAAAATATATGATATCATAATGGTTTTGTGGCAGAGAGACAGAAACAAAATCTACTTGCTTTTTATTCAGCGTAAAATAAGGAGATAATATACAGTCTTCATTCCATACCGCACGATGCAACTGCATAAAAAGTGTATGTTCTTCTGCACTCTGTGTATAATTCATTTTTCCCACTTGTTCCAAAGTAAGTGGATAGTATTCCAAAGCCGTATAATGCACTCTTCTTTGTACCTGGATACTTCTCCGATAGGTAAGAAAAGCATTTAAGCCTGTTCCAAATCCGATTTCCAAGACACGAGGATTTACCACAAAGGAGGCTTCAAAACCCATCTCTAAAAATATATGCTTAGACTCAGTCATTGCCCCTTTTATGGAATGATAATGTTCATTCATTTCCGTCAAGAAAAGTGTATAGCTCCCGTCTGCTGTTTGTTCTATCTCTATCATTTCCCCAAAAAATCTATAATACCCAATACTGTCATAGCTAATAAGGCGTATCTCAATATTTTTCCTAAAGTCATATAAATAAGTACTCGCCATTTATCGGCACGCATCAGCCCTAAAACGATAAGTAGGGCATCTCCTATGATGGGAATAAATGAAAAGAATGCTATCCACGCCCCTCTGCCCTGTACAAAGTGCTCTGCACGTACCAAGTCCTTTTCACTGACTCGAAAATAACGATTGATCCACTCTTTTTTTCCGAGCCAGCCTATTCCATAACAAGTAAATCCCCCAAGAGCATTTCCTGCAGCTGTGAAAGCAACACAAAGTACAGGATTCATTTTGGCTACGAGAAGGCAAGATACCATAACCGCCTCTGAACTAAATGGCAATACAGAACCTGCTAAAAAAGCAGATATAAACATACCCAAGTATCCCCATTCTATAAGGAAACGTATTATTTCGTCCATAAATTATATACTAATAAGGACAGTATGAGTAACCAAGAAATACTAAAAGCATAGGCTGTAAATTTGGTATAAACTTGCCCATAATAAAATCCGAACATAAAGCTACCCAATGATAATTGCACAGGCAGTAATGGCATCAGAAATGAAGGTTGAACAATCATAAATACCAGAATCACTAACTGTAGCAAGAATATATTCTGGAAGAAAATACGAGTCTGTACTTTTTCTTTGTAAAGTTGCAACTGCACAAGTATACTGCAAAACAAGACTATAAAAAGTAGCATACCGGATATAACCCATTCTTGAAAGGACAAGAGTGAGTAGTCTATACTTGTAAACCAATCCTTAGAAAAAAACGTAAAAATATAATCTATTTGGTGAGTTGCCCATAAATAAACCATACCGACCCAGCAAGCGGCTCCCCAACCTGTAATTCCCGCACCTATATGGCGTAGACTCATTGCCCTAAGTATAGACATCATAAGAAAAAGTACGGGTGTAAGAACTATGAACGAAGGAATACACAGCGTGATTCCCCCCCATAAAAAAAATGCGTGGAAGATAGTGATAGGTTTATCTGCAGTTTCGTAGCTACTAAAAAGAGAAGACAGTAACAACAAAAACAGCAAAGGCAAAATACTATACCAACTCCAAGTATGAGAAGAAGAGAGCGTAGCAAAACTCAATAAGTAAAAAACAGAAGGAATGGAAGTACGAGTGTGAATAAGCACAAAACTTGTATTCATTTCCATCAGTACATAAGAAATAATCAAAGCCATTCCCAAAGGAATAAAATCTACCCAAGACTGAGATCTCCAGAAAAAGAAGAGTATCAGCAAGCAGACTACCAAGGGGAACGACCATCGGGACTTAATGAGTTCATATTGAAAAACGTTTCTTCTTGACATTTCTACTTCCTTTTAATTTATAATCAGATAAACTATTTTCTTTCTTTGTATTTCAAATAGTTGTATACTTTAATACTGGAAACACTGCTATTAAATTCTCCTGCTGTACGTAATGGAAAAAATAAGGTGGCGTGGTAAAACATTTTATAGCGGTTATTATATACTACAGGAGTAAAAGGCTCTGCCTGATCATATAAATGATTATACTGTGCCTCCGGAATGCTTCCTATATAAGTTTGCACAGCTAATGTTTCATAAAGTTTACCATTTACATACAGCATAGTTTCTTTATTTGTACCTGATATAGCAAGAGTTACTTTTCCTTCCTTAGGGAGTGTATAGCGGAAAGTATTCAGATAGCCATCTCTTGCAAAACCCACTCTACCTTTTTGAGGGTCAGACAGATAAAACACTGCATCTTTGGAACAGAATAACTCTGTTCCCTTCATCTCTTCTTTCAAGTCTAAAGTAAACTCTACCGTATAATCATAGCCTATATCTTCTAAAGGCAAGACTTGAGAAGGTTTGATAGAAGTGGCTTGATAGATTAAAGTATCTTTTTCCGCATATCTTCCCAATTCATTCACGCCCGGAGCTTCCGATATCTTTTTTTGTTGCTCGGAAAAGACTTCATAAGGCAATGAAGTAATATGTGCCGTCCACATTTTTGTAGAAAGCACCTGAATTGCAGACATAATTCTATGATGTATATCCTTCACAGAGATACCATTGCCATAATGATCATTCCAAACAGCAAACATACCACCCAAAATAGCAGGATCTCTATCCGGCAAGACTTTTTTACCGGTTACAGCAGGTGTCCACTTTTCGTAAAGATATTTTCCATTGAGATAATCATAGTAGTATCCGGCTCCCGGTACTATGTACACATAACGATCCGGAATACTCACCAATCGGTATCCATCTTTTTTAAGTTGTTCCGAATCTGCAAAATCATCAGACCAGCACATCATAGTAACCCCTTCGCTCTTCACCGGAGTTTTTCCATATGCATGTTTCAAAGAACCCCATAAACAAGCTTCTTTCCCGAAACTTTCCACATAACGTATATATCTATCTGTAAAATAACGGAATTTTTCTCGTAGAACTTCTGTCTTATTACTGTACTCATCTGTTCCTATATTCACTCGTTTCCCACGAAAAACAGGATTTTCCCCCTCCAAGTATTCTTTGAAAAGAGCATCTATGAATTCATAAGTTTCCGGTTTGAATATATCCAAATGATCCATTCCATACTCCGGAGTAGCTAATTCCGGTTTGTAATGTGTAAATGCTAAACTATGAGCAGGAACATCTATTTCCGGTATAATTTCTACCCCATATTGTTCTGCCATAATTTGGAAATCTATGAATTGCTTTTTCGTATAAGAAGCTCCTTTACGTGCCAATCCGGGAAAAGTTTCACTCTCTATACGGAAACCGGAAGAGGTCTTAGACCAGTCATTATTGAAATAATACACAAAGCCATTGTCGTTAAGATGTATTTGCAGCACATTCATTTTATAATAAGACATCACTTTCACCAATGTATGCAAATAAGACATAGGAACGAACTTGCGACCCACGTCTATCATAAATCCTCTAAATTGATATTGAGGTACGTCTATAGTTTTTCCGCAAGGCAAGGACAAATCTGCGCTTTGTTCGGTCAGTTGCAATAATGTACGTGTTCCCCAATATATAGCTTTTGCTGTAGAAGCCTTCAGCGTGATATTTTTTTTCAAATCCAACACATACCCTTCTTCTCCGTAGTTTCCTTGCTCATCTTTTACCAACTCCAATACCAAATCTCCTGCTTTGGGTGTTCCGTTAGAAATACGAACTTTCTTCCCGAACATTGTTTCATAATCGGCAGCAAATTGTTGAGCTACTGTCTGTAATTTCCGACTGCGAACTATTACATTACCGGAAAAAGAAACTCTCCCGGCTTGCCCTTCCCAACTTGTCAATTCGGGTATCACAAATGGTTTAGGATTCACATTTGCCCAAGCAAAAGAAATACTTAGGATTATAAAGAAATAGCTATAACTAAATCGTAATACAAGGTTCTTCATTCTACAATATATATTATATGTATGGACAAAAATAATACATACTTTTTAAGTATATACATTCCTATAAGAGAACTTCTATCATATTTTCATTTATAGCCTCCGTATTAAAAGAGGCATTCTTTACTAAAGATCCGCAAGCTATCCTTCTTTTTGTATTTCATACCGAAGTTTATATATTTCATACTTAAGAATACATAAACCACAATGGAAGTTTATATAAACTTCGGTACAGTTTTAGACTTCTACAGTTTGCTATAGAAGTTCAAGTCAAACATATCTCATTTCTATCAAAAAGTCCTTATTCTTTCCATTTGATACCTTAAATAGACAGAACAAGCCTATTTTCACGATGAAGTATAACAGATTTCTAAAAAATCTGCTTTATAACATGCTTTTTCTTTCAAAAATATCCTTATAAAGTTTGGTGTATGTTCGTTTAATCTCTAATTTCGCCCTCATATATAAATAACATAGTAGTAATGATAAAATGAATCTTATGAAAATGCACAATTTCAATGCAGGACCATGTGTTCTCCCTAAGGAAGCAATAGAATCAGCTATCGAAGCTATTCGCAATTTTGACAATACCGGTATCGGTATCTTGGAAATCTCTCACCGTACTCCAGGCTGGGAACGTATCATGAAAGAAACTGCCGATTTGTGGCGTGAGTTGCTGAACATTCCTGAAAACTACGAAGTAATGTTCCTCGGTGGTGGTGCAAGCACCCAATTCTTCACTCTTCCAGCCAACCTTTTGGGCAAAAAAGCAGCTTACTTACAAACAGGTGTTTGGGCAAAGAAAGCTGCAAAAGAAGCAAAATTCTACGGAGAAGTAGAAATAGTAGCATCATCGGAAGATAAGAACTACACTTACATTCCAAAGAACTACACTATCCCTACAGATGCAGATTATTTCCACATCACTACAAACAACACTATCTACGGTACAGAAATCCACGAAGATATGGACTGCCCTATCACATTGGTAGCAGATATGTCTTCAGATATTATGAGTCGTCCTGTAGACGTGAAAAAATATGGTGTTATCTATGGTGGTGCTCAGAAAAACGTAGGTCCTGCCGGTGTAACATTTGTCATCATTCGCAAGGACTTGGTAGGAAAATTGGATCGTAAACTCCAAACTATGGTAAACTACCATACACACTGTGGTGGCGAAGAACGTGATAAGTCTATGTTCAACACTCCTCCTGTATTCTCTATCTTCGTAATGCACGAAACATTGAAATGGGTGAAATCTTTGGGCGGTGTAGAAGCTATGTATAAGATAAACAAAGAAAAAGCAGAACTTCTCTACAACGAAATAGACCGTAATAAGATGTTCGTAGGTACAGCAGAAAAAGAAGACCGCTCACTTATGAATGTATGCTTCGTAATGAAAGAAGAATACAAAGACAAAGAAGCAGAATTTATGGCATTCGCCAAAGAACGTGGTATGGTAGGTATCAAAGGACACCGTTCTGTAGGTGGTTTCCGTGCTTCTATCTACAATGCTTGCCCTATAGAAAGCGTAAAAGCATTGGTAGAATGTATGCAAGAATTTGAAAAACGTTACTAATCACACAGATATTAACAGCGTAAAAATGAGGGTGTAAGTAATGCTAACGCCCTCATTTTACACATAAAATCTAATCAAACATGAAAGTTTTAATAGCAACAGACAAACCTTTTGCAAAGGTTGCAGTAGATGGTATCCGTAAAGAAATAGAAGCTGCCGGTTATGAACTTGCGCTCTTGGAAAAATATACAGAAAAGCAACAACTGTTGGACGCTGTAAAAGATGTAAATGCCATCATTATACGTAGCGATAAAGTAGACAAAGAAGTAATAGAAGCTGCACCACAACTGAAAATAGTAGTACGTGCAGGAGCCGGCTATGACAATGTAGACTTGGAAGCAGCTACAGCACACAACATCTGCGTGATGAATACACCAGGACAAAACTCCAATGCAGTAGCAGAACTTGTATTCGGAATGTTGGTTATGGGTGTACGCAGCTTCTACGATGGAAAAGCAGGTAGCGAACTGAAAGGAAAGAAAATAGGTATCCACGCTTATGGAAACGTAGGTAGAAACGTAGCACGCATCGCAAAAGGATTCGGTATGGACGTTTTGGCATACGATGCTTTCTGCCCGGCAGATGTAATCAAATCCGAAGGCGTTTGTCCTACTGCTTCTGCAAACGAACTATATCAGCACAGCGATATTATTTCTTTACATATCCCGGCTACAGCAGAAACAAAACAATCTATCAATTATGCGATGGTAAATCAAATGCCTAAAGGCGGTATCTTGGTAAACACTGCACGCAAAGAAGTCATCAATGAAGATGAACTTATCAAATTGATGGAAGAAAGAACAGATATTAAATATCTCACAGACATTATGCCGGATAAGCACGAAGAATTCCTCAGCAAGTTCCCGGGAAGATACTTCGCTACACCAAAGAAGATGGGCGCACAAACAGCAGAAGCAAATATCAACGCAGGTATAGCTGCTGCAGAACAAATCGTTCGCTTCTTCAAGAATGGCGATGAAAAATTCAGAGTAAACAAGAAATAATAAATAAAGACTACCTTAAAAAATAACTTTATGGCAGTAATCAAACCTTTCAGAGGTATCAGACCTCCTCAAAATTTAGTAGAAGAAGTTGTATCACGCCCTTACGATGTATTGAACTCGGAAGAAGCACGTGCAGAAGCTGCAGGCAATGAAAAATCTCTTTACCACATCATCAAACCGGAAATAGATTTCCCAATAGGAACAGATGAACACGATGAATGTGTGTACCAAAAAGCAGCAGAAAACTTCCAAATGTTCCAAGACAAAGGTTGGCTTGTACAAGACGAAAAAGAATGCTACTATGTTTACGCTCAAACTATGAACGGAAAAACCCAATATGGTTTGGTAGTAGGTGCTTACGTTCCTGACTATATGAATGGCGTAATCAAAAAGCACGAGCTTACTCGTAAAGATAAAGAAGAAGACCGTATGAAACACGTGCGTGTGAACAATGCAAACGTAGAGCCGGTATTCTTCGCATATCCGGAAAACATCGCTTTGGAAAAACTGGTAGCAAAGTACACTGTAAACAAACCTATCTACGATTTCGTAGCACCGGACGATGGATTCGGTCATAAATTTTGGATCATAGATAACGATGCAGATATCCAAGCTATCACTGCAGAGTTTGCAAAAATGCCATCTCTCTACATTGCAGACGGACACCACAGAAGTGCGGCTGCCGCTTTGGTAGGTGCAGAAAAAGCACAACAAAATCCTAATCACAAAGGAGACGAAGAATACAACTATTTTATGGCTGTTTGCTTCCCTGCAAACCAACTCACAATCATAGACTATAACCGCGTAGTAAAAGATTTGAATGGTATGACAGAAGCTGAGTTCCTGACAAAATTGAACAAGAACTTTATAGTAGAAGAAAAAGGTGCAGACATCTATACTCCTACAGCATTGCATAATTTCTCACTCTACTTAGGTGGAAAATGGTACAGCCTTACAGCCAAAGAAGGCACCTATAATGACAATGACCCTATCGGTGTATTGGACGTTACTATTTCTTCAAACCTTATCTTGGACGAAATCCTTGACCTTAGAGATCTCCGTACCAATAAGCGTATAGACTTCGTCGGTGGAATCAGAGGATTGGGAGAACTCAAGAAGCGAGTAGATAGCGGAGAAATGAAGATGGCTTTGGCACTCTATCCTGTTTCTATGAAACAACTTATGGATATAGCAGACACCGGCAATATTATGCCTCCAAAGACTACGTGGTTTGAACCAAAACTCCGTTCAGGATTGGTTATACACAAATTAGTGTAAACTCCACATCTCTCTTGAAAATAAAAAAGGCACTCATTTTTGAGTGCCTTTTTTATAACAGCTTATTTTGCGTACCTTTGAAACACTTTACAAACAATACAAATTATGCAAAAGAGATTCTTTTTCATCTTAATAATTGCTTTATACTATACGATCAGCGCAAATGCAAGACCTACAGATCCTGTAGATTATGTCAATATATTAGTAGGTACACAGTCCAAGCATTCACTCTCTACAGGAAATACATATCCGGCTATAGCTCGTCCTTGGGGTATGAATTTTTGGACACCACAAACAGGAAAAATGGGAGATGGCTGGCAATATACCTATGATGCAGATAAAATAAGAGGTTTCAAACAAACTCATCAGCCCAGTCCATGGATCAATGATTACGGACAATTCGCTATTTTCCCCACTACGGGAAAACGTACTTTCAATGAAGAAGAAAGAGCCAGTTGGTTCTCACATAAAACAGAAATAGCACTACCCTATTATTATAAGGTATATTTAGCAGATCACGATGTTGTAGCAGAAGTTTCTCCTACAGAAAGAGCCGCATTGTTCAAATTTACCTTTCCGGAAAATAACACATCATCTATCATAGTAGATGCTTTTGATAAAGGTTCTTACATCAAGGTAATCCCAGAAGAAAGAACTATCATAGGATATACTACGAAAAATAGCGGAGGTGTTCCGGATAATTTCAAAAATTATTTTGTTATACAATTTGATAAACCTTTTGAATATAAAGCTGTGGTAATAGACAGCCTCCTGAAAGAAAACACCTTAGAAAGTAAATGCCAACACGCAGGTGCTATTATAGGTTTCTCTACTACACGTGGAGAAGAAGTGCACGTGCGTGTAGCTTCTTCTTTCATCAGTATAGAACAAGCCTATAGAAACTTAGAAGAATTAGGCAATGGAAGTATGGAAGAACTCAAGGCAGAAGGACGCAAAGCGTGGAATGATGTTTTGGGACGTGTAGAAATAAAAGACAATCATATAGATAGACTACGCACCTTCTACTCTTGCTTATACAGATCTCTGCTTTTCCCACGCGCACTATATGAAGTAGATGCTACAGGAAAAATTTGGCACTATAGCCCCTACAATGGAGAAGTATTATCCGGATATATGTTTACAGATACAGGATTTTGGGATACTTTCCGTAGCCTATTTCCCTTGCTCAATCTTCTCTACCCTTCTATGAACGAAAAGATTCAAGAAGGATTGGTCAATACATATAAAGAAAGTGGATTTTTACCTGAATGGACAAGTCCAGGACATAGGGATTGTATGATAGGCAATAACTCCGCCTCCATTGTAACAGATGCTTGGATCAATGGTGTACGCCGGCACGACATAAACACTATTTGGAAAGCAGTATTACATGGTGCTAACTCTGTCCACCCTACAGTAGGTTCTACAGGTAGAAAGGGATTTGATTATTACAATAAATTGGGATATGTACCATGCGATGTAGATATCAATGAAAGTGCCGCACGCACATTAGAATATGCATACAATGACTGGTGTATTTATCAGTTGGGTAAAGCCTTGGGCAAACCAGAAAAAGAAATTGGTATCTATGCAGATAGAGCTATGAATTATAAAAACCTCTTTGATAAATCTCATAACTTAATGAGAGGGAAACAAAAGAATGGCACCTTTGAACCCAACTTCAGTCCATTTAAGTGGGGCGGTGTCTTCACAGAAGGTAATAGCTGGCACTATACTTGGTCAGTATTTCATGATGTACAAGGTTTAATAAATCTTATGGGAGGACAAAAACAATTTACCTCTATGTTGGACTCTGTATTTGTAGTACCTCCTGTTTTCGACGAAAGCTATTATGGCTTTGTAATCCATGAAATCCGAGAAATGCAAATCATGAATATGGGAAATTATGCACATGGAAATCAGCCTATCCAACATATGATTTATCTATATAACTACGCTGGAGAGTCATGGAAAGCACAATATCACCTGCGCGAGGTAATGGATAAACTGTATAGTGCAACCCCCGATGGATATTGTGGAGACGAAGACAACGGACAAACTTCTGCATGGTATGTATTCTCTGCTTTAGGCTTTTATCCTGTTTGTCCCGGTAGCGGAGAATATGTATTGGGTGCTCCTTTATTCTCAGATATTCGTTTACACTTAGAAAACGGGAAAGAAATTTCAATTACAGCACCACAAGATGGCAGAAAACAAAAATATATACACGGCATCACTTGGAACGACCAAACCTATACTCGTCTGTTCTATAAACACGACGACCTAATGAAAGGAGCTAAAATTCATATCCAAATGAGCGAAATACCACACAAAGAAAGAGATATTCAAAAGACAGATTTACCCTATTCTTTTTCTACACAATATAAAACCAAACGCAAATGAACCCAATCATTATAGAACATACAGCATTAAAGAAAGCGGCACAGGAAGGTATGGACACTTTCCTCAAAGTATTTACAGATAAATACTTTGAAGTCATAGGAGGAGAAATAAACGAAACAACTATGCCTCTACTCAATGGCTATCAACACTCACTATTAGGCTACCATATCTTTTGTCAAGAAGTATTAGAAGGCGGATTTGTCCAATTGATACAAAATGGTTATGCGCCATATATTTTTGAAAACCCCTTTGCAAAAGCTATGCGCTTGTTCGGTGCCAAACCTTTCTCCAAATTGATTTACCAAGCCAAAGAGATTTACGATGAGCATAAAATTGCGCTTACACGTGAATGCACAGAGGAGGAATTTATGGCAATGTATGAGGAATTTGAACAATTTGATGCCATAGAAGAAGCCTTTATGGAAATGGAAGAAGAGGTAACAGAACTATTGGCAATTTATGTAGATGAACACTTGGAAGATTTTGCTACCATTGCGTCTTAAACAACTAAAAAGATGGACAGTTCTATCATTTATGCATTCTTGCTTACGCTATTTGCAGGATTAGCCACAGGAATAGGAGGCTTGATCGTATTTTTCTCCCAACAAACCAATACACGCTTTTTGTCTTTTTCTTTAGGCTTATCTGCAGGAGTTATGATTTTGGTTTCTTTTGGAGAATTTTTAGTTACCTCCAGAGAAATCCTCTCGGCAGAATTGGGCGGAACGAAGGGATTGGCTATTACGTGGATTTGCTTTTTTATAGGTATAGCTTTCATTGCTATCATAGACAAGCTCATTCCTGCAGCAGAAAACCCTCACGAAATGAGACATACAGACCTTGCAGAAGTACAAGGAAAAGGAAAATCACTTATGAGAATGGGAGTATTTACAGCACTTGCCATAGGTATACACAATTTCCCCGAAGGTATGGCAACCCTTATTGCTGCTATAGAAAATCCCACTGTAGGTATTGCCATAGCCATAGCTGTAGCCATTCACAATATCCCCGAAGGAATAGCTGTCGCTATTCCCATCTATCAATCTACCCAAAGCAAGAAAAAAGCATTTCTATCTTCTTTATCCTCTGGCTTGGCAGAACCTATAGGTGCTATTGTAGCTTACTGGTTCTTAATGCCTTACATCAATGAAGTACTTATGGCAAAAATTTTCGCTATCGTAGCCGGAATTATGGTCTTCATTTCTTTGGACGAACTACTTCCTGCAACCCACGCCTACGACGAGCATCACATTGCTATTTATGGGCTTATACTGGGAATGGCACTTATGGCTACAAGTTTGGTAATAATGGTTTAAAACTTAATCGTAGAAATACGAATCAAAAGGAAGTAAATTAAATCAAGGTAAATTGCATTATAACTTTGATACAGCTACTTCTTTTCCATTACATCACTCAAAACATTCATTACGTACCGAAGTTTATATAAACCGTAGCACGAAATATAGATAGAAAGCAAAGGGCAAAAAATATCTGTACGCTTTCAGAAATCTCCAATTTATCTTAAAGGCAAGAGGGGAAATAAAAACCCTTCAAACGATTTTATGCCTTCCAATTTACGTTTCGTTTGATGATCTCAAGAGATTTTCCATGCCCGCCTATTACACAATTATTTTCTTTACAACTTCTTGTAATTGTGGAATTTGCAGAAATGATATTATTATCTCCTATGGATACTCCTTTTAAGATTGTATTTCTACAACCAATCCAAACATGATTCCCTATTACTATAGGCTTTGGATCGTTAATAATTTGACCATTTTCATCAAGTATTTGATGAAAATCTGTATCCATCATAAGGATATCCCAAGACAAAAGACAATGATCTCCGAAGATGATTTCTTTCTGACAAATTATCTCTGAGTTTCCTGTAATAATAAAATTATCTCCAAGTGTCATAGTAGCATTTTCACCAATACTTATTTTACAGCCACGACCAATTCTGACTTTACCTTTAATAATCAAGGTTCCCATCATTTCCCACATCGTTCGTGAATATAATAGATCTTGTGTCCCCAAACTATGAGAACCCAATTTAACCATACCTGTGGAAACAGGAGCATCAATAATAATCTTACCATGCGTCTTGTAAAGCTCCGAACGCCAATATATAAGAACCGGCATACGAATTGCTATTTTAAATGGGAAATAGTGAAAATTAAAGTACAGAGTTTTCCAAAGATTCACTCTACCAAGAAGTTTGATTATAGATCTTATTGCCATTGTGTAACATTCTGTCCGACAGACACCCAAATCGGAATGATTAAATAAAAAAACTCTGCTGACTACAAAAGAAAAGATGGGTATCTATTTTCTTCTCGTTTGTGATTCAAAAATTTTAAAATACAGTATTGTTGCCTTGCATCTACTCTGCCCTTTGCAAAGTTTAGCAGATTAAAATCATAAGTGCAAAAGTAATTTTTTTTAATTCAGTATAGATAAGTTACAAAGGAAGTGTAAATGAGATCTATTTATTTTATAGTAAAAACTTAGATATATGTAAAATCAAATAGCAAATTATAGAATAAGAATAGAATTAAAGCCTGAACTCAATAGCAGTACCTAAACGCCATGAAGGAATAGAAAAGCTCAATTCTTCTTTTTCCGTGTAAGCTTTTCTTTTCTTACTATGGTACTCATACCCTAAGTTTACTTGCCACGATAAACGGTTGGTTAATTCTATACGAGGGGTTATTTGCAATGCCGGATAAATACTACCATCGGTAGAGATCCCTGCGAAAGCACCTAAATCCATAGATAAATTGTGTTCATTCAATCTCAATTTACGTCCCCAGCCTATACGCAGGTCTTGATTACGAGTGAAAACATGCTTCTTATTCATATCATGCGTATAATGTCCCTCTAATAATCCTTCAAGGGCAATAAAATATTTGCTATCATAACACCATCGTAGCCCTATTCCAAAAGATCTATTATGCTCACCTTTAAGTAGCCCTATTGACCATGGAAAATAAATTCTTAAATCTGTATTGGGAAAACAACACAGAACCTCTTCATAAATATGAGGTCTACGATGTAGTAGACTAGAAAGCCAATAACCAACCTCTGCACTAACAACTCCTACAGCTGCACCCACAACCACATCTCCTATCCAATGTCGATTATTCATGATACGACCTGCTCCAACACCTCCTGCAGCTATATAACCGGCAAGGGATAACCAAGGATAACGTTTACCATATTCTATATGTAAAACAGTTGCCGAGTAAAATGCCATTGCTGTATGACCAGAAGGAAAAGAATTGGAAGAAGAATTATCCGGACGCCTTATATGAGTAAAATGCTTTGTTAGAGCAATACTAGTCATCATTAACCCAAAACCTATAGCATCTGAAGTGAGTAATTCATTGAAATTTTTACTATGCCCCTTTATTCCGGAAAGGTGCATTCCTACTTGAGATAAAAGGGGAACAAATTGCAAAAAATCATCGTACCGATTATGAAAAGATGAAAGATAACTATTACGAATATCCCTAACGTGTCCATTACTGATAGCATAAGGTAGAGCCATAGCAACCATAGGTACAGAACTTCTAAGTGTTCTCTGTATAACCGTCCTTACCGGAGGCAGAGGCTTACATGGCACACTATCTGTATTAGAAGTTTGCCCCATAATATTTATGGAAAATAAGAGTTGAAGAGTTAGAATTATGAAGCTTCGTAATAGTTTTTTCATTTCAGATAATTTGCTTTTATGGCACAAATGCACATCATAAAAAAATTTGTGCAAAATAAATCAATACATTTGACAACTCCATACAAAAGGGATATAGATATTAGTATGACCCTTATCAGTAAAGAAGAATATAGGCAAACAATCCTTCATATTCTTAAATCTAATTCAAAAACCATTAAAATACAGAACAAGATAGAACAGCGTATAAATATAACGTCTATCTTTGCAGAAAGAAAAGAGAGTGGAAAGATTTGAGTAGCTTGCAACCACCGTAAAAAATGCTAAAAGACAATATCTGAAGCACATTTGCACATCGTCTGCAATCCTCCTCTCCTACTCCTATCTCTATTCTAACATATTTATAAAGTTTACATTCACAACTAATAAATTAAAAAGATATGGGATATTTATTTACTTCCGAGTCTGTATCTGAAGGACACCCAGACAAAGTAGCAGACCAAATTTCCGATGCTGTATTGGATCACTTATTGGCATACGACGCTAATTCTAAAGTAGCTTGCGAAACGCTTGTTACCACGGGGCAAGTAGTAGTAGCCGGAGAAGTGAAATCTAAAGCGTATGTAGATATTCAAGACGTAGCAAGAAAAGTCATCAATAGAATAGGATATACCAAGAGTGAATATATGTTTGATGGTAATTCTTGTGGCATATTTTCTGCTATCCACGAGCAAAGTGGAGATATAAATAGAGGTGTAGAACGCACTGATCCTATGGAACAAGGTGCCGGAGACCAAGGTATGATGTTCGGTTATGCTACACACGAAACAGAAAATTATATGCCTTTATCCTTAGACTTATCTCATAAACTACTCCAAGCATTAGCTGAGATAAGAAGAGAAGGTAAAGAAATGACCTACCTGCGTCCGGACTCCAAGAGTCAAGTAACGATAGAATACGATGACAATAGAAATCCTGTTCGTATAGATACTATAGTTGTTTCTACACAGCACGATGAGTTTATTCAGCCGACCAATAACAGTGTAGAAGCACAACTACAAGCAGATGCTACTATGCTAGCACAAATAAAGCAAGATGTCATAAACATTCTTATTCCACGTGTAAAGAAAAGCATTACAAACCCTTCTGTTTTGGCTTTATTCAACGATCAGATAACTTATCATGTCAATCCTACCGGAAAATTTGTGATAGGTGGTCCTCATGGTGATACCGGGCTAACTGGTAGAAAAATCATAGTAGATACTTATGGTGGAGCAGGCGCACACGGAGGAGGCGCATTTTCTGGAAAAGATCCTTCTAAGGTAGACAGAAGTGCAGCCTATGCAGCGCGCCACATAGCCAAGAACCTTGTAGCAGCAGGTGTATCGGAAGAGATTTTGGTACAAGTATCTTATGCTATCGGGGTAGCACGTCCTATCAATATCTATGTCAATACATACGGACGCAGTAAGGTAAACCTCACTGATGGAGAAATAGCCAAGAAAATAGAAACTCTGTTTGATATGCGCCCTCGTGCCATAGAAGACAGACTCAAGCTACGCAAACCTATTTATAGTGAAACTGCGGCTTACGGGCATATGGGACGTACACCAGAAACCGTAATAAAGCACTTCCATTCTGCTTACGATGGGGATAAGAGCATAGAAGTAGAACTATTTACTTGGGAAAAACTGGACTATGTAGAGGCTATAAAAAAAGCATTTGCCCTATAATAATCTGTTTCACTCAAAAACATCAGTTCATACAAAATCTCCCTTAAGAGGATATAAGAACCATCTTAAGGGAGATTTTATTTTATAAACGCACAAAAAAAAATTACAGCATTGGAAATACATTTACCAGATAAGTCGTTCCTTCTTTGGTGATACGAACTTTACTGTTTTTTTCTGGCAAATTTACATTCGTAGTGTTTCCTGTTAGCTTGTTTTCTATAGAAAGCATACTTTGTTCACTGAATCTGCCTATTTCTATAGCCATACTATCTTTTACAGTAGTACTGATAAGCAGGCTATCATTGATATACAAAGAAATAGAATCCGAGAGCAATGAAGCATCTAATTTCAATTCATACTTTTCTGCGTAGCCAGAATTGCTATCTGCAGTAGCCTTTCTAAAGCTTAAATACAGAAACAAGCAAACTATAAATATCAATCCAATGGCCAAAATGGCATTACCTATCAGGAACTGCTTATTTATCTGTCTTATTCTATTGCTCATAAACTATTGTTGTGAAAAAGCCAATGCGTATAGACGAATCTGCTTTACCATAGACAGCAAACCATTGCTACGTGTAGGAGATAAGTGTTCTTTCAAACCTATTGCTTCTATAAAGTACAGTTCATTTTCCAAAATTTCTTGTGGTGTATGACCGGAAACAACACTGATAAGTAAACCAGCCAATCCTTTGACGATAAGAGCATCACTTTCTGCCTCAAAAAAGACTTTTCCATCTTTATAAACAGCATGAAGCCATACCCTACTTTGGCAACCTTCTATCAGGTTTTGTTCTACTTTATACTGTGCATCTAAAGGTGCTTGTTCATTGCCCAAATCAATAAGTAGTTGGTACTTATCCATCCAATCGTCAAAGACATTGAACTCTTCTATTATTTCTTCTTGCTTCTCTTTTATTGTTTTCATTGTCTCTTACTTTTCGTTATATATCACTTGCAATACTGTTCTGCCCACCACATTGAGCGTTTCTGTATCTATATTTTCTATATTATCTTGAAGCGTGTGCCATGTAGGATTAAATCCGGTATCGGATCGTGGATCAAGATGAACAATATCTACACAAGGAATACCTCTATACTGGTGTATATAGACATGATCATCTGTAATCTCTCCACCAGTTTCATGAATGAAGTAGCGTTCATAGCCTAATTGATGTGCCACGTCCCAAATCTTCTTCAGTGGTGTATATGCAGTACGCTTACTAAAACCTTCGTAATAGAATGTGGCATTCTTAGCACCTACCATATCCAACAAGATACCAAAACGTGCTTTGTAATCCGGGACATGAGGAAATCTTCCCCAATACTGAGAACCTAAACACCAGCTATGCTCTACATAAGGAAGACCTGTAAAACTTGCATATCCATAATCTTCTGCATCAAAGAAGATTATATCTACACCTATCGTAGGGCTTTGTTTCCCTAATACTCTTGCAATTTCCAATAGCACTCCAACTCCACTGGCACCATCATTTGCACCATCTATAGGAGTTTTATGGTGAGTAGCGGTATCTTCGTCCGCAAAAGGTCTACTATCCCAGTGAGCAGATAGTAATATACGTGCTTTGGCTTCCGGATTATAAGATCCTATAATGTTACGTGCTTGTAAAGATTTTCCATCAAAAGCCATCAACTGCATATCTTGCACCACTACCTTTGCACCGTGTCTTTCCAGCGTTTCACGCAAATAATCGCCACAAGCTTTATGAGCCGGTGTATTAGGTACACGTGCACCAAAGGCAACTTGTGTGGCTACATAATGATAAGCACTATCTGCATTGAATTCCGGTACTATGACATTTTCTACAGAAGCTGTTTCTTGTACTTTTCCTGTTTGGGTGTTTCCGCAAGCTGTTACTAATAAAAAAGAGAGCAATGCTCCTCCTTTTATATATTGCATTATAGTTCTCATAAGATATTCTAATTTTTAACAGCCCCAAAGTTACACCCTTTTCAGTTTTTGAACATTAGTATTACCGGACTTTCTTGCTTGTTCTGCCATATAAAAAAAGTGAGTAAACACGATAATATGCTTACTCACTATTCTTATATTGAAACTTATTAAGTAGGATTATTAGTTTCTTTCCCCCAATTTATCGTCCAAATAAAGGATACCGGCATGGTCTTGGCAACGTTTCAGTTTTTCTACAATACCTTGTGTAGATGCCTCTTCTTCTACTTGTTCACGTACATAAGTCCATAATAAATCTTGTGCGGCGTTATCTCTATCCGCTGTTGCAATATCCAGCAAGTCATTGATCATAGAAGAGATTTTGCACTCATGTGTGTAAACTTGTTCAAAAACTTCCAAGAGTGTAGCCCAGCTTTGAGGAACTTCCGCAATGCTTTCTATTTTCACTTCTCCACCACGTTTTACAACGAAGTCTGCCAAAGTATAAGCATGTTCCAATTCTTCTTTAGACTGGATTTTCAGCCATTTGGCAAAACCTTCATATCCTTCTTTTGCTAAATAGTAAGACATTGCGAGGTAAAGATTGGAAGACCACATTTCTCCATTAATCTGTCTATTAAATGCTGCTTGTAGCTTTTCACTTATCATATTCTTATTCTTTTAATTATTATACTAAATTCTTTCCGTACAAAATTATAATAATTACAATTACGTTCCTATACTTTACTATAAGTTTTTGATGGAAAAGCTCTTATTTATTTTCATTGTAAATAACAGAAAGGAATATAGACTGCTACAATGATAAAGAATAAGGATTTGTAGTCTGAACATTTACGGATATTGTTCCGAACAGGTACGGATTTTTTTCCAGACGTGTACGGACTTTTTTCCGAACGTGTATGGAACAACTCAATGTACTTTCCTCCACGATCAATTTCTCTCATACAGAGAGTAATAGATTATACTTGTTTAAAGAAATGTTTGGAACTCCATACATGTTTATTTGCCTACTTGTTTCCTTCTGTAATGCAAAAAAACTATTATCCTTGCTTGTTTAATATATAGTTTTACGTACTTTTGTAAAAAATGTCATTTTAGTACAATTTTCTATTGTGTATGTATGGAGAAGCGATATATTTATATCTTGCTTTGGGATATTTCTTTTTTTCAAGAATCCATTTCTTGATGAAAACTACCTTACACTCTATCAATAAAATACAATCCCTTTCAATAATGTATTCTTACAAATAATCAATCAAAAATATATATCTATTTATCAATCCCTAAAAGCACTCTTATGAAGAAACTTTTTTGTGTAGCCCTCCTTTTATGTGGCTTTTTTATGGTAAGTAATGCACAGAACATTCAATTGCATTATGATTTTGGTCATAAAATTTACGATGAATGCAAAGACAGACCCAAACTTACAACCACTGTAGAAATGTTTAAACCCGACAAGTGGGGAAATACTTTCTTCTTTGTAGATATGGACTATGCAGATGGAAAAGTAGCATCTGCTTATTGGGAAATAGCACGTGAACTTCGTTTCTGGAAAGCTCCTATCTCTGCTCACATTGAGTACAATGGTGGCTTAAACTATATCAACGATGCGTATTTGGTAGGTCCCAGCTATTCTTATAACAATGCAACCTTCACAAAAGGTTTCACCTTTATGGCATTGTACAAATACCTGCGTAAGAATGAATCCAAGCATGCATTCCAATTAACAGGAACATGGTATATGAACTTAGATGGTGGCAAGTATACATTCTCAGGATTTGCAGACTTCTGGAAAGAGAAACATAAAGACTATTTGGGGAATGCTCATAACTATGTATTCATTACAGAACCACAATTTTGGGTAAATCTCAACAAATTCAAAGGAGTAGACGAAAATTTCAATCTGAGCATAGGTACAGAATGGGAAATCTCTCATAATTTCGCAGTGATGAAAGGTTGGCACTGGATACCTACTTTGGCTATGAAGTGGAGTTTTTAACCGGATAGAGTATATACTTAATAAGAAACATATATGTTGAAAAAACTTTTTGGATATGATCCTGCTATTACTACTGTCCGTACAGAAGTGATAGCGGGTATCACTACATTCTTAACTATGGCATATATATTGGCAGTAAATCCCAATATATTGAGTGCCACAGGTATGGACAAAGGAGCATTATTTACTACTACCGCTATAGCATCTGCATTTGCTACTTTGCTTATGGCTGTCTACGCCAAATTACCTTTTGGATTAGCACCGGGTATGGGACTAAATGCTTTTTTTGCGTTTAGCGTATGTATAGGATTAGGACACACCTGGCAGTTTGCACTCACAGCTGTATTCTTAGAAGGTCTTTTATTTATACTTCTCTCCATTACCAAGCTACGTTCAAAAATAGTAGATGCCCTACCCCACAGCTTGAAGAATGCCATAGCGGCAGGTATCGGTCTGTTCATTGCGTTCTTGGGTTTACAAAATGCAGGGATCATCGTGAACAATGATGCTACATTGGTTTCCTTAGGAGATGTAACGAAAGGCAGTGCTTTGCTGGGGCTTATAGGCTTAGCTATCACGTCTGTTTTACTCATCAGAAAAGTACGTGGTGCGTTACTCATAGGAATTGTAGTTACTACACTGATAGGTATTCCTATGGAAATAACACACTTAACCAATGTATTCAGTTTCCCTCCCAGCATAGAACCTATAGCATTCCAACTCCAATGGAGTGAAGTTTTCACAAAGGAAATGGCAGTTATCGTCTTTACTTTCTTATTTGTAGATATGTTTGATACCATAGGAACATTGGTCGGAGTAAGTACCAAAGCAGGTATGATAGACGAAAAAGGCAGAATCCCCGGATTGAACAAAGCTTTCTTGGTAGATGCTTTTGGTACTACATTCGGTGCTTTATTAGGGACCAGTACCATCACTACTTTCGTAGAAAGTGCTTCGGGAGTTGGAGAAGGAGGACGTACAGGACTTACTTCTTTCTCTACAGCCGTTTGCTTCCTCATAGCCTTATTCTTCGCACCATTCTTCCTTTCAATACCTGCTGCAGCTACAGCACCGGTATTGATATTGGTAGGGCTGATGATGATATCTTGCATCGTGAAAGTAGAGCTTACAGACTACAGCGAAGCAATTCCAGCTTTCGTATGTTTGATTTTTATACCTTTGGCTTATAGTATTTCCGATGGTATCGTTTGGGGATTACTTACATATGTAGTAGTAAACCTTACTTGTGGGAATTACAAGAAAATAGAAATAGGAACTTACGTTCTTGCTGTGATTTTCTTGTTGAAATATCTCATATAATTTTTCTTATTCAGAGGGAGCATATTTTTGACTATATATGCTCCCTCTTTATGTATTATAAAACGTAAACAGAGCGTGTATGCCGGAGTGGTTAAAAGAATTGGATATACAAGTACTCCTCTCTATAAATGGAGGAAACACCCATTTTTTGGATAGCTTTATGTGGCTATCAAGTGGCAAAATAATATGGCTACCGCTTTATATTGCACTAGCTTATATCATCTTTAAGTCATATACCTTAAGAGTAGCCATTACTATTTTATTGGTGATGGGGCTGATTTTCTTTATTACAGATTATATGAATTCTCATTTTATACGCCCTTATATAGCTCGTTTACGTCCCAGCCAATTAGATAGTCCCGTAGGAGAACTTATTCGGGTACTTCATGATTATAGAGGTGGAAGATATGGTTGTCCTTCTGCTCATGCCAGTAATACATGGGGTCTTACCTTTTTTCTTATCTTCCTTTTCAGACATAAGTGGATAACGTTTTTTATGTGTTGTTGGGCATTTATACTGTGTTACTCTCGTATGTATTTGGGAGTACATTATCCATCAGACATATTAGGAGGAATGTTATGGGGAGGTTTCGTATCCACTATCATATATCAAATTTCCATACGTTTGAAACTCATTTCTTCTCCCTCTTCTTCACGCTATCTGCTATTACCTACTTGGGTGGGGTTAGCTATTTTCTTGGCAATTTCTGTTATATCTCTGCTAAATACGTATTAAATACCGTATAAGTACTACCTTTGTTCTTCCAAAATGGATAATATAATGATGTACAAAGTATTGTCTATAGAGCAAAGTAAAGATGAAACTATCTCCATTCAGCATACAGAATTATATACCACAGACTCCTATCATCATAGCGGGTCCTTGTAGTGCAGAAACAGAAGAACAGACTCTAACCATAGCGCAAGCCTTGGCTCAACAAGGCATTAGAATTTTCAGAGCGGGAGTTTGGAAACCTCGCACAAAACCAGGCGGATTCGAAGGCATAGGAAGTGAAGCACTTCATTGGCTCAAACGAGTAAAAACAGAAACAGGTATGTTTGTTGCTACAGAGGTCGCTACAGGCAAGCATGTGGAAGAATGTCTAAAAGCCGGAATAGATCTACTTTGGATTGGAGCGAGAACCTCTGCCAATCCTTTTGCTATGCAAGAAGTAGCAGATGCACTGCAAGGCATGGATATTCCCGTGCTGGTAAAAAATCCCGTAAATCCTGACTTGGAACTTTGGATAGGAGGATTAGAACGACTATACAATGCCGGCATTACACGCTTAGGTGCTATTCACAGAGGATTTTCTTCGTACGAAAAAAAGATTTATCGCAATCAGCCACAGTGGCATATTCCCATAGAATTACATCGTAGACTACCGGATTTACCTATTATCTGCGATCCCAGCCACATTGGAGGTAACAGAGAATTAATAGCTCCCATAGCCCAACAAGCTATGGATTTAGGTTTTGATGGACTGATCATAGAAACACATCATACTCCGGAAAATGCGTGGAGCGATGCTTTTCAGCAAATTACACCCGCTTACTTAAAAGAGATTTGTGAACATCTTATTATAAGAGATGCCTATTTTTCTACAGAAGACTTGGGCTATCTAAGACGTCAAATAGATGCTTGCGACCATGAATTGATAGAACTTTTAGGAAAAAGAATGAGAATATCAAGAGAAATAGGTCTGTACAAGAAAGAGCATAATATGACCGTATTACAAACGAAGCGGTACGGAGAAATATTGAATAAATTGGCACATCAAGGAGGAGAATGTGGTATGAATGAAGATTTTATTCGTAACATATTTGAAGCCATTCATGAAGAAAGCGTACGTCAACAACTGCAATCCATCTCTTTACCTTAACTCCAAAGGTATAGCAAAGCTTTAGATAGCTTATCTATCGTAACTTTACAAAGGGAATTTTCTACTGTGTCTTTATCAAGACTTAGTCCAAGTTTCTTTACTTTTGCATAACTATCATTAAAAGCATTATATGGCAGAACAGCAACCTATATTTATTCGTGTACGTAGAGAGCTTATCAGCTTTGAGCAACCTCTCGTTATGGGTATTCTCAATATCACACCGGATTCTTTTTATGCAGGAAGCAGAAAAGAAACAGAGAAAGACATAGCCGAAAGGTGTATGGAGATTATAGCGGAAGGAGGACGTATCATAGATATAGGAGCTTATTCTTCTCGTCCACACGCTGTCCACATTTCCGAAGAAGAAGAGATGAAGAGATTGCGTATGGGACTTTCCATTATCAAGAAAGAAAATCCACAAGCCATATTATCTGTAGATACATTCAGGGCAAATGTAGCTCGTATGTGTGTAGAAGATTATGGTGTAGATATTATCAATGACATTTCCGGAGGATTACTGGACACGCAGATGGCATCTACTGTAGGAAAGCTGGACGTTCCTTATATCCTAATGCATATGAAAGGAACACCACAGACTATGCAAGATAATATTACTTACGAACACTTGGTGCCGGAAGTGATGACTTACTTTTCTCGTAGGATAGAGGAGCTTAGAGCTGAGGGTGTGAAAGACATCATCGTAGACCCGGGATTTGGTTTTGCAAAAACCTTGGCACACAATTATGAATTGATGAAGCATTTAGAAGACTTTCATTTATTCAATGCACCTTTATTGGTCGGTGTTTCCCGGAAATCTATGATATATCATTTATTGGGCGGAACTCCTACGGAGGCTCTCAATGGTACGACTATACTCAACACCATCGCCCTTCAAAAAGGAGCTCACATACTGCGAGTACACGATGTGAAAGAAGCTGTAGAAGCCATTCGTATCGTAGAAGCCGTTAAAAATGGGATTACAAAATAGATTTACTTGCCTATGTTTTTAGAGAGCATTCTTACCATAAAAAACCTGATAGATATCTTTTTAGTAGCGTATCTGCTCTATAAGAGTTATAAGATAATGAAAGACTCCGGTTCTATCAATGTCTTTCTTGGTATTCTCATCTTTCTCATTACGTGGATATTGGTCTCTCAGATATTCAAGATGCATCTGTTGGGAGCAATCTTCGATAAGATGCTCAGCGTTGGTACGATAGGACTCATCGTACTGTTTCAAGAAGACATACGTAGATTCTTCTTGAATATAGGAAGCAAGGAAAGCAAAATCAACTTATTCAGGCTATTCAGGGGAGGAAACAAAAAAATCTTTGCGCACGAAGAAATGTTACCTGTAGTGATGGCTTGCGCCAATATGAGCAAAGAAAAAATTGGTGCTTTGATAGTGATTGAACACTCTCTTCCTCTTGAAGATATAGTGAAAACAGGAGATTATATCAATGCCAACATCACACAACGACTGATAGAAAATATATTTTTCAAAAACAGCCCTTTGCACGATGGCGCAATGGTGATAAGTAAAGGACGCATCACTGCAGCCGGCTGTATTCTGCCGGTATCTCACGATTTAACTATCCCGAAACATTTGGGATTAAGACACAGAGCTGCAATGGGTATGTCTCAAGCAAGTGATGCTATGGTGATAATCGTAAGCGAAGAAACAGGAAAGATTTCCATTGCACACAAAGGCAAATTCCATTTACGCATCAGTCCGGAGAAACTGGAAAGTATGCTTACTGAATCCGTAGAAAACTAACAGTTCACCTGTTTAGTTCATCATTAGGCTGATATAAGGAGTGGTTTCCTCAAATACCAACTGATTCAAATCCGCAATAGTATATGGAACAGCATCCGAAGTAGGCGCACTTCTTTTCAATACACCATTATCTATCCGGAAATATCCATTGTTTTCCGGTATATCCGTATCCCCTATTACACTTATTGCCATTTCTTTTTGGGGCTGAGATAAGGCATATAATCTTAAAACTTCTTCTACATTGATAATACGAGCCATACCGAAAGGAACTCCTTTTTTCACTCCTGACTGAGAAACAGATAATGCTTGTTTTTCCGTTGTTTGGAGGAGAGATAAGCACATAGCTTTGTCCATTCGTGCATCTATAGACAGTTTTTCCAAAATGCGCCATCTGTCTTCGCTTGGGACAGCTATAACGACAGACACTATTTTGTTATCTCGCTTTCCTATCCATATTTTGCCTTCAGCCAAAGATAAATCGGACAGTACGATCTTTAAGTCCTCCGGTGTATGAAGCACAGCACATTTTTTCCGTTTCAGTAACTCTTCATAAAAATGATGTGCCGGAGAAAATAGAAACTTGTCAAGATCTATCTCTTCCAATGCTACTTGAGGTAGTCCGGTCTGTTTAGCAGACAAGCCCTCTATGGTCAGCATCTCATTTTGGCAGTGGAAGATAGTGCTATACTCCATATTTCCATAGTAACCGTAAAGCCACTCCTCTGCGGGTATCAGCGTAGCAATGTGTACTCCCGTTTGATACATCTTTCTATGCGCTTCCTTCATCAAGCGTTTCATAAGACCTTTGTTCCTATGCTCCGGAGAAGTAAGGACACCGGAAACATATTCCATATTGAAACAAAATCCACGATAAAGGAAAGGGTAAGGAATACGCTGTAGCTGTGCCATAATCTCGTTACCTTCTTTATAAAGGTGCGTATGTTCTGCATCGTGTCTTTCTCTGAAATAAAGATCTATAAATGCGTCTTCATCTCCGAAAACACGCTTCCAAAGTCGTTTCAGTTGTCCTATTTCATCTATCATATTCTAATAACACACTGTATTTTTCCAACAATAGAATAGGATTATAAGACAACTTGGCTTTTCTCAGTCCTTCTATTCCTAAGTCTTCTTCTCTATTGATATAAATGTATTTTTCGGGAATTTGCTTGGCAAACTCATTGTTTATCATAGCATAAGCCCCTTGTATTTCTCTGTCTGCTTTTTCTACACAAATATCAAAAGTTTCTTCATTGATAGGATTTCCGAAAGTAAAGGCTACCAATTCATTGTCCACGTACAAAACTCCTCCGGACAACTCCAACTCTTCAAAGTGTGTCAAAGCATTTCTTACAGATTGGTATTCGCTGATCATAGATTCGTCCTTTTCTCCTTCGTTCGCTTGGAACCATTTCTCTTGCAGTGCCAGGCATTCTTCTATGAGATGGGGAGTGAGAGGATGGTATTTGTGATTGGGATAAGTAGCTTTGAATTTGTTAATATGATTTCTTTTCTGCTGAAACTTTTTCCCACTTAGAGTAGCCAGATCTGTGTGCAGGTAAATGTAGTCCGAACGATCTCTATCAAGGGAAAATTGGAAATTGGCAGGACAACCATTTTTCACGATGTCCTGCACATAGCTACAAACACCCATCATACGCAAAGGCTCATTTCTGCTTTTGGCATCTTCTCTCAATAGAAAGATAGCACGACAAACACTGCCATTGCCTACAGGGAACATATAGTTTGTTTCCCCCCCATACTTAAACCGAAAAAAAAGGTAATCTTCTTGTTCTGCTATTTCTGTATCATAAAGAAATCTCCAGCTATATAGATTGGAAAAAGAAAGGTCGCAGTTGCGTCTTTGGCTCTTATAAGTATATTTTCTTACCAAATCCCTATCTTCCAATGTTAAGGGTCTGAAATTTATCATTTGTTTTTTGCTTAATCTGATACAAAGATAAGATTTTGCATACTTCTTTCAAAGTATCTTATTACACACTATTACGAAGTTTATTTCTCCATACAGAATACATAGACTTCCACCACAGTTTATATAAACCTCCATTGAAGTCTATATAAACTACAGTACGGAATAGAGAAGGGCTATAAGGCTTACCGATCTTCGGGCTGCTATAGAAAAACATTTATTTCATCAGAAAAAGTCTATTTGGAGTAAAAACCTATAACTTTGTATAGATAAATGTAGCCAACATAGCTCTATGCTTACATATATTCGTTTTATCTTCTCATTGCTACTTTGTTTACTGAGTACTTTACTCCACTCGGCAGAGACTGCTCGCTTTGAGTACGATGCCTTGGGCAGACGCACGTTGAAGGAAACGCACGACGTATGTCATCGTTATGCTTGGGATGGCAATGTGCTGTTGCACGAATGGGACTACAGCCCCGATGAGAAACCGCAAGTGCTGACCGATGACCTCGGGAGAACAAGTTACGACCGCAAAGAGCCGTACAAAAACCTTGTAACGTGGGTGTACGATGGCAATAGCTACACCCCTGTGGCAAAGCTCACCGAGGAGGACAGCTACACCATCGTGCAGGATTATCTGGGTACACCTATTCAGGCTCTCGACAGCAAGGGTGAGGTGGTCTGGGACTGTATACTTGACATATATGGCGATGTGCTGGAACTCAGAGGGGAGAGGAACTTCATACCTTTTAGGTTCCAAGGA
>JALEQJ010000040.1 GCA_022764505.1 Phocaeicola sp.
GCACTTCCCGGCAAAGAAAAAGTAGAAAATGGGAAAATATACCACATTCGTATAAAATGGAGTGAAAACAAAATTGAATGGGGTTGGGTCTTCTAAAATAAAAGTTTCTACTCACATTAAATATCAGATAATTCTGTTTCAACAATTCCAATTAAGCGACAAATAGATGTTAAGAGGCGATGTCATAGATTTTTGACATCGCCTCTTTTTTAAGTCCAAGGGCTTAAAAGTTCTATTTCAAACCGAAGTTTACATAAACCTCCGCCATAGTTTATATAAACCTCCATCGTGGTTTATATAAACCTAAGTACGAAACAGAGATAAAAAACAAACGATAAAACTCTCCATACAGATATTCCTGCTTTATCTACACACAGAAGTATGTACCTCTCCTGTTTCTGCTATGATGGTTTGCGTCCGGAAACCTTGTGTGCGGAGCAAGTCTATGAGTGGAGTAGGTACAAACCCTGTGATGAACTCCAAACGTTCTTCCTTTGTAAGTTTTGTTGCCGCCTCTATAATCATCTCCTTGGGGTGTATGCCTTGTTCCAACATAGGACGGACATCGTAAGAGATTTTAAGAGGTTTATTCGGCAGTTCTTTGTTCTCTTCGGAGAAAGGAACAGCCAAGTCTGTATCTGGGCAAACAGACGATAGAGGCATTTGTCCCACGACTTTTCTCATAGAATTGACCCATACCAACATTTCTATATTCCCTATTTCTGCGGCACGTTGCAAGGTCGTAACCTTTGCCATAGTGTTACGTAGCAAAGGATTTTTCAATGCCCTGAAAGCAGGCGCAGCCTCTACAATCAGCTGTTCTACTTCAGGATACCACTCCAATACTTGCCATACGGAAGAAGAGGGTAGAATTTCCTTGCTTTCTATGGCATTATTTCTGTTCATAAGAGAGTAGTCTTTGGTCTCCTTCCAAACTGCGAAGAGCTGTAATGTCTTGTGTTACTTCCAATACCCCCAAGTAAGTACCGTCCTTACTTCTTACTGCGGTATATTCTATTACGATGAAACGTCCCTTGAAATTGGACAACCAGAAAGTGGCTTTGTTTTCTTTACCTGTTTTGAAATCATTGATGATTTGTTCTACAATGTGTACGCTGCCGGGAGGGTGACACATACGTACATCTCTACCTATGATAGAACGATTGCGCTCAAACACACGCTTTGGACTGTGCGAGAAGAAACGAACCTTGTCGTTCTTGTCTACGAAAGTCAGATCTATAGGCAAGTGCAAGAAGAGGGCTTCCAATTCTTCCATATCAAAAGCTCCCGAAGAAAGTCGTATGGCATCTGCTTGAATGTATTCTGCCGTAGTAGCCTGTTGTGCCTTTTCGGAGGGTTTCCATTCTGTTTGCGGATCGTAAAGACAATACCCAAATTCTGTGGTTTCCTGATACACTTTGAACCAATCTTCTTCTGTGAGGGTTTCCAAGCACATAGGAAGCAGGATTTGCTCTTCTTTCATAATCATACCCTCTATAAGTGTGATGAGTGGTTCCAATACGAGGGTGGCTACAGAGCTGAGTTCTGCCACTTCTGAGATGGGTGCATAAGAGGATTCGTGCGCAGCCTTGAGAAGTTCACGTATTTCATCGTGTTTTCCCCACATAACTTTGGGAGGACCTGTGATTTCATTCTTTTCAAGGAAAGGGAAGAGAAGATATTCCTTGCGCTTATAGTGTTTATCTAAGTCCGAAAGCGCATTGAGATGCTGTTTCAGTGCTAAAAGGAAAGCCGGTAAGTCCGACGTCTCTATAGCAGGAATAGCCAATATCCATTCTTTGAGGCGTGTCAAGACTTCTTCTACTTTCCTATTTTCCTGTTTGAAAGTGTCTACAGGGTGTCCGGCAGGTACATCGGGAGCACCGTCTGTATCTATGCTACCGTCCAATACAGCTGTATGCAAATCGCAAAAATCCAAGATTTCCGCCTCTGTGAGTGCACGGGTATTGATGAGTTCCTGTTCTACCTCTACTACTTCATTGTAAGGGATAGAAGAAAGTACCTCTACGAGTCTTTTACGGAGTACTTCGGGATTTTCTCCTTCGTGCAGTCTTAACAATAAGTGACGAAGCATTTCTTTTCTTTGGCTGGAATTGTCTATCAGTTCGCTCATATCTCTATGTTTTATTGGTTATGTTTCTTCATTTGATGGTACAAAAGTAAAAAGAGCGATGCGCCTATTTTGTAACGCTTGTTACAAGTATACTTTTCTGTCGTTTTCCTATAAGAAAATTCCGTTTTATAGCTTGATCTACTCCATATAAAACAAAAAATTCTCTTGTGCTTATGTTATTTCTCACCGGTCAAAATAGCGAGGGCATTGGGGAAGTATCTTTTTAAGAAAGCATATATACCCAAGCAACAAACTACGGTAACAGACGATATGAGAATATATCTCAAAAGCATCAGAGCTAAATTTCCATCAGGAATCCATACTTCAAGAGTTGCTTTTACGTGCCATAAAATCATATTTGTATGCAGAAGATAAACAAAAAAACTGCTATTTTTTAGAAAAGCAGATGGAACTACATTCTTCTGCTTAACAAAACTTGCAGTGGAGCCAATTATAGCAATCAACGAGGCTATGATAAAGAAAGGCATAGCTCTATAAGCCCACAACTGTCCATCTAATGCTACTATCGGAAAAAATAAAATCAATGAAATCAAAACTGCCGGCTTATATAAACGGTATGCCATCAGAACCAAGTTTTGTTGCTGTAAACTCAAATAAGCTCCGAGAGAAAAGTAGAAGCATGAGATGAGAGTTAATCCCGGAAAGTAGAACCAAATACCACTTAGATAACATAATGTAAGACACAATATACATAGTTTTCTAGTAGTAGACAGAAACAGATATATGAAAGGGGACAAAATTGCAAGTACCATTAAGTCACGTAAGAACCAAAGAGGAATACTATCCGGTGCACTCATAAGAATAGGGTTATTCAACCAGTTTAAGTTATCAAATCCCCAAACATTGGAATCCCAAAAGATATGCCAGCCTCCTTTACTTTCAAAGAATTGAGTAATATTTGATAAAGGCTTTCCTTTTACCAAATATGCCAAGATTTTAATAAGAATAATAGGAGCCAAATAGATTCCCATCCACAAAATATAGGGAAGAAAGATTCGCTTTTTACGATCTCTCAGCTTCTGCAAATATAGCTTAAGAGTAAAAGACCTTTGCTTATAAAAAAAGAAATACCCGGCAATCAAAAAGAAGAAAGGAACTGCTGTAGAAGCAATGACATGAGAAATAGCAATACGAAAAAGATTATAACAATCTATATAAGTCAGTTCATTCCAGTTTATTTGCGCTGTTTCAACTATGCTTGGTTCTCCAAATCCATGAATAAAAACTACAGCAATGGCAAAAGGAAATCTAAGGATATCTATGGTTCGGGATTGTAAATTCTCGTTAGTCATTTCGCATTTATCTATTTATAACACAAAGATATAGGCTTTATTTTATATGATTCATATATAGAGAAGCAAATAATAGAAAACTTATATATACCAAAGCCGGTTCCGTATCATGCAATAGTCTTAAAGGATATAAAAAATCAGGTGTACCAATTATTAGGGTACACCTGATTTCTTGTATCTCTAAGAGTGTTTATATGCTACTTAAAAGTTGGCTTTTTTTGCGTCCCACCAGAGACGTGTAGCGATGTTGTCATTAGCTTGTCCACCGAGGTGTTTGTAACCGGACTCTACACCAATCTTATTATTGTTCTTTTCGTCTTCTGTGAATGGGAGACGACGGATACCAATGACTGTAAGTTCCGGATATTGGCTACGATTTTCTGCTACAGGGAAAATCTTAGGATAGCCTGTACGGCGGAATTCGCTCCATGCTTCTTGTCCTTCCGGGAAATTGGCAATCCACTTTTGAGTGATGATCTTTTGGAGTTTTTCTTCGTCTGTACCACCGAATTTCACTGTTACATTGTTCATAGCTTTGATGTTCAAAGCAGGATTATATGGGTCTACATAATCTGCAGCCATACGTGTATCATCTGCTATGTAAGCATCTGCTTTATCTGCTACGCCATAGTCTGCAAAAGAAGTACGGATACCTTGTTTATAGAGTTCTTCTGCTGTTCCGTTCATCTTCCAGCCACGGAGTGCGCCTTCTGCACGGAGGAAGTAAGCTTCTGCACGTTTCATGATAGGAAGTGGGAAATCCGAGCTATACACATCTGCTGCACCGGTAGGCATCTTGATGATAGAGTACATTTTGTATTGACCGCCACCCGGTACTACGAAACCACAACGCACACCTACATACTTACCGATAGATTTGGTAGGTTTACCATCTTGATCCAAGATGTCTTGTGCTACACCATCTGTTTCTTTCCAGCCTACAGGAAGTACCATCTTAGGCAGACGTGGGTCTGCATAACCGTCCAAAATAGAAACGAAAGAAGCGTTGATACAGCAGTCGTTATAGTTACGGCTGATGATCATAAGTGGATTCTTGATAGCCGGATCACGTACTTCTATGTTCTTGTCTTGGTCTGTGAGTACACCATACTTATTTGCAACAGCAGCTTCTGCCTGTGCTTTGGCCAGTGCAGGATCTACTTTTACGACGCGCATAGCCAAACGGAGGCGCATAGTGTTGATAAAGCGCAACCATGTAGTATGATTTCCACCACAGATTTTATCGAAAGCAAGTCTTGCAGGTACATTACCATTCTTGTCTATGAAGCTTGTCATTCTCTTGGCTGCATCGTCCAAGTCTGCAAAGAAAGATTTATAGATTTCTTCCTGTGAATCGTATTCTACAGAGAGACCTCCTTGCATAGCTTTAGAGTAAGGCATAGGACCATAGGTATCTGTAATCTTGCTGGCTCCTGCTATACGCAAAACTTTTGCTATGGCTATATAGTCATCTTCTTGTGTGAAAGAGAGTACAGTAGTCATCGGTTTTACTACGTGAATCATGTACATGTTGAAGTTCCAGTTGTTCCAACCGTTGGACATGTAGTAAAGCAAATTGTTATTGTTTCCACCGAAAGGTGTAGGAGCGGCAAAGTAACCGGAATACATATCGGCATTCAGGTTCTGCATGATTTGATATTCCCAGTCTCCGTTACTTTGATTGAAGTAGATAGAGAGCTGAGCTTCATTGAAGTAATTCCCTATAGCAAGGTCTTTGTTTTCCAACCCGTAAGGATTCTTATTGATGTCCTCAAAATCGCCGGTACATGCGCTAAGCCCCATAGTAAGACCGAGTGCCAATGCTGCGATTGATTTTATACTATATTTTTTCATACTGTCTGCAATTTTTTAGAAGGTTGCTTTGATGTTGATACCGAAACTGCGTGTAGAAGGCAGTGCGAAGTAGTTTGAACCGGAGAAGCCGTTCAGTGTAGACATAGACACTTCCGGATCCGATGGAGCATCTTTGTAGAGGAAGAAGAGATTTCTACCTACAAGACTCAAGCTCAAGTTCTTTGATGCACCGAATACATCGCGGAAAGTATATCCCAATGAAAGTTCACGCAGACGGAAGTTGGTAGCAGAGTACACATAGTTAGTACCATGGTTATCTCTTGAACCTACGAGTTCGTAATAGTTCTTAGCCGGTATTTTTGTTCCGTTTCCGAGATCTACACCTCCATTGTTACGAGCGTCTGCTGTAGCTTGAGAAACACCATAAGCGTCCAATACTGCTTGTGTAGCGTCTATATAATTACCACCTATACGTCCGTCTATGAGGAAGTAAAGTTGGAAATTATCGTAAGTAAAGGTGTTGCTCCAGCCGAGAGACCATTTAGAGTTTACATTACCTACTTTTACGTAATCATCTCCCATAAGAGGAATGTTCTTGTCGTTTACTTGGATTACGCCTTTTTCATCACGTTTCAAGACTTTAGAGTAGATATCTCCATAAGAACCACCTTCTACGAGGCGAAGTTTGTAACCTTGTATTTGACCTATTTCTACTTGATCCAGACGGTCGTCTATTTCTTTGATGAGGTTATCATTGTAAGAAAGGTTGATACCTGTTTTCCAACGGAACTTATCGCTGAATGGTTGAGTATAGCTCAATGTAGTTTCAAATCCACTGTTTTGGATATTACCTGCATTGAAGAACTTCTTCTCAAAACCGGATGCCTTTGGCACATTCATTTCGAAATATTGGTTCTTGTTGTTGGTCTTATAGTAAGTGAAATCCCATTCCAAACGGTTGTCAAACATAGAGAGATCAAAACCGAATTCCATAGAGTGCATCTTTTCCGGTTGCATTTCTTTGAATGGTTCTTTTCCGTTGAAGTCTATAGTACCTTTGTTGGTAAGGGTGTGCATAGGGTGTGTAATGTAAGCCGGCATAGCATTACCTACTATAGAGTAAGAACCACGGAATTTGAAGAGATTGATAAACTTAGGAAGTTTCACCATTTCGTTTATAAGGGCTGTTACCCCTACAGATGGATAGAAGAATGGATCTTTCAATGTAGAAGACCAGTCATTACGCGCTGTGAGGTCTACATAGAGCATATCCTTGTAACCTACTTGTGCAGTAGCGAACACCGAGTTCAATCTGCTACGAGTAAGTTTTTGACCATTTCCGTTCTTGTCTCCGTTTACTACAGAGAAGAAATTGGCAATGTACATACTACCACCGGGGCTTGCATTGAGCTCTGCAAGGCGTACATCTGTGAAGCTGGTACCAAGTGCTGCATTGATTTCGTAGTCTCCGAAATTCTTGCTGAAGTTTGCCATCAAGTCTCCATAGAATTGTTCATCGCTATTGGTAATGTATTGGTAGCTACCAAGTGTTCCTGCAAATACACTGGAAGTACCTGCGTAGAGACGGCGGTCGTAAGTATCCGAAGACTTGTCGTAGCTCAAACGTCCTTGCAGGCTGAGATAGTCTGTAAGGTCATACTTCACTGTACCGGAGAGCATCACACGTTCACGTGTTTCTTTGTGCGGATTGCGGTAGATAACCCAATAAGGATTGGCAGAGAAGTCTTGGTTTACGTCTGTGTACCAAAGTTGGCGTTCGTATCCTTTGGCTCCGTCCATTTCTGCAAAGTTATTTTTGTAGTAACCGAAATCGCCATTGGCAGGGAAAGTATAGAGACCAGTGAGCGGATTGCGGTATTGTCCGGGCTCGTGGCGATTATTACCTTTCTGTTTGATGTAGTTCATAGAACCGGTGATGGCGAGTTTTCCGTCCAGCAACTTGATAGTTTCTTTAAGGCTGAAGTTATGACGGATAAAGTCGTTGGTAGGCATAATACCATTGGCACGTGTATTAGCATAAGAGATATAGTTTTGCATTTTGTCGCTACCACCACTTATGGCTACAGAGTTAATGAGCGTGCTACCTGTACGGAAGAAATCGTCCACGCGATTAGCACCTTTGGCTTGTCCTGCGGGGATTTTTTCGCCCCAGCTTCTTTGATCCAAAGAACCGTCTGCATTTACTACAGCTCCGTATTCGCTTTGGAGTTTTGGAAGTGCCAATGCGCTTTCGAAGGTTGTACTGCTGGATACATCTACACGTACTACGCCTTCCGAACCTTTCTTGGTAGTGATGAGTACTACCCCATTGGCTGCCATAGAACCATAGAGTGCAGCTGCAGAAGCACCCTTCAGTACGTTGATGCTGGCTATATCATCAGGGTTAAGGTTGGAAAGTGCATCTCCACCATCACGACCACCGTATCCATCGTTCAACTGTGTAGAACTGTTGTTTGCCATAGGCATACCATCTATTACGATGAGTGGTTGGTTGTTTCCTTGTGCAGACTTGTTACCACGAATAATGATCTTGGAAGATCCTCCCGCACCGGAAGAGTTCGGTGTAATGTTCAAACCTGCAGTCTTACCTTGAAGGCTGTTGATGAGGTTAGGATCTTTAGCACGTGTAAGTTCGTCTCCTCCTACCTTTTGTGTAGCATAGGTCAAACTCTTTGCCTTACGTTCTATACCCATAGCTGTTACGACTACTTCTTCTATGAGCTGAGTGTCTTCTTGTAGAACGATTCTATAAGAAGTTCCGGGTGCTACCGTAATTTCTTTAGTTACATAACCGATGTAAGAAATCTCCAATATAGCTCCTTGAGGTGCGTTCAATTGGAATTCTCCATCAACATTGGTTACGGTACCATTGGTAGTATTTTTCACTTTGATACTTACTCCAATTAAGGCTTCGCCTAAACGGTCTGTAACCGTACCTTTAATGGCGACGTTTTGTTGTTGCATCGTAGCTGTTACAGCCGACGCATGATCCAATTGGTCTGTATTTGCCCAAGCATTTCCCGTAGCGAGAGATCCGCAGAGCAGAAGAAGCAGACCTTTAGACTTACTGCTGAAACTGTTCTTCATGTCGTTGCTTTGTTTAGTTATAAATGAAAATTGGGTTTGGTTTTCTACTTTATCCTTTGCTACCTGCCATAGTACGCAAAGGTTTATTTGAAGCGAAAGATATGCACATTCTACTATCTCATAGGAGAATGGCAAATTTGAGATTTTTTTCTTTTTCTTTTAATCGGTAGAGATAGCTATAGCCTTGCTTTGGGCAAGTCTTGGCGTATAGCTTTCCTACTTACTTGTTTTTTCGTGCTAAATTTGATACAAAGATGTACGTCTTTTTTGCCTTGTGCAAGTTTTTTACTGTTTATTAACGTGCAATTAACTCCAAACCGTGTTACACATCATTTTTCTTTGAAAAGTACGGTATACAGAAGTATACAGAAAATGATTTCGGGAAGAAACAAGCCTCTCTATATAATAAGGGGAAGAATGCCATAGGTATTGTGCCGAAAAGAATTTGGGGGGACTTCTTACCTATTCAAGGAAGGTAAATATGAAAATCTTTATTTCATACCGAAGTTTATATAAACCGCAATGAAAGTTTATATAAACCATAGTGGAAGTTTACATCAACTTAAGTACGAAACAAAATTTCCCAATGATGAGTAAAAAAGAACGAGGGTGCAGCAAAAATATTTTTGCTGCACCCTCTGTTTTATTAAGGTAAATCTCGGTCTGAACTTATTATGCTTAAACCGTCTTTCCTACTTCCCAACCCAAGGCACTGGCACCCAATACGGCAGCATCTGCATCTTTGAGCTGAGAAAGCAGAATTTCTGTTTTCCCTTTGTATATTTTCAATACGTTTTCTTCTATAGCACGTTTGATAGGATTCAATATATAATCTCCTGAGCGAGCTAAACCACCGAATAAGACAATGGCTTCCGGACTGGAAAAGGCGATAGCATTTGCCAAAGCTTCTCCCAAGATTCTACCAGTATACTCAAATATATCTTGTGCCATTTTATCTCCTTGCACAGCCGCATCGTACACATCTTTGGAAACGATTTCTTCTGCGGGGATATTGCGTAGCAAACTATCTTCGGAACGAGCCACCAAAAACTCACGAGCTGTACGTGCCACCCCTGTAGCAGAGCAGTAAGTTTCCAAACAGCCATGTCTTCCACAGCCACAAAGGCGACCTTCACGGTTTACAATCACGTGTCCCAGTTCTCCTGCAAATCCATCGTGTCCATAGAGCAACTGTCCGTTTACTACGATACCGCTTCCTACACCTGTACCCAAGGTTATCATAATAAAATCTTTGAGTCCACGTGCAGCACCATAAGTCATTTCGCCTATAGCGGCTGCATTTGCATCGTTGGTAAGTGCTGTAGGTATACCTAAGCGTTCCTCAAAGAGTTTAGCCAAAGGAATTACACCTTTCCAAGGCAAGTTGGGTGCAAACTCTATGGTTCCTTTGTAATAGTTTCCATTGGGCGCGCCTATACCCAAACCTTTGATCTTTTCTACACCGCCTACAGTATTTACCAGCTCCAGTAACTTGGTGCAAGCGGCATCTACATAATCATCTATTTTTTCGTATTGTTGTGTTTTGATAGAGCTACTCGTAAGGACATTTCCACGAGAGTCTACAATGCCGAAAACCGTATTGGTACCACCAATATCCATACCCACGACATAGGGTTTTTCTACGTTTAGCGTCATTTGTCTCTTCTATTATTAAGTTTCTGCGGGCAAATGTAGAGATAAGTACTCGTAGAAGCAAATAAAGGATTTATTTTTTGGAAGATACATCTATTTAATCCTACCTTTGGGAAACTTAGAAACACATATATGTATGATACATTTACAAGATGTGCATAAAACTTATGACAATGGTACCCCTCTTCATGTACTGAAAGGTATATCTTTGGACATAAAAGAAGGAGAGTTTGTCTCCATTATGGGAGCCTCCGGATCCGGTAAATCTACCTTGCTAAATATATTAGGGATATTGGACACTTATGACAGTGGAGAATATACATTGGGAGGCACACTTATCAAAAACTTGAGCGAGTCCAAAGCCGCAGAATACAGAAATAAAAAAATAGGATTTATCTTTCAATCCTTCAATCTTATCCCTTTCAAGAACGCTTTAGAAAATGTAGCCTTGCCTCTCTTCTATCAAGGTATTTCCCGTAGCAAACGCAATGCTTTGGCTATGGAGTACTTGGATAGACTTGGACTGAAGAATTGGGCGCATCACCTCCCCAATCAGCTATCCGGAGGACAGAAACAGCGTGTAGCCATAGCTCGTGCGCTTATTACACAGCCTCAAATGATCTTGGCAGATGAGCCTACAGGTGCATTGGACAGTAAAACCTCCGTAGAAGTGATGCGCCTGCTCAAAGATCTGCACGAAAAAGAAAAACTCACCCTCGTAGTAGTTACGCACGAAAGTGGTGTGGCACGCCAAGCAGAGAAAATAATCCATATCAAAGACGGACTTATAGAAAATATAGAAGTAGTAACAGACAGAGAAAGCTCACCTTTCGGTTTAGATGGTATTATGAAATAAGCCCATACGCTATGAAAGATTACTTGGAAGAAATATACCAAAGCATCAAGCGTAACAAGCTACGCACTGCACTTACAGGCTTTGCTGTATCGTGGGGGATTTTTATGCTTATCGTGCTACTTGGTGCAGGCAATGGACTACTCAATTCCTTTATGGAAGACGTTACCACCTCCAATGCCAATGTGATAAAAGTGTATGGTTTCTATACTTCGAAGCCATACAAAGGACACCCCGAAAACAGAGAAATCAAACTGAAAGAAGAAGACATAGCTTTCAGCCAAGAAACTTTTCCGGAAATACTCTCGGACGGTATAGCCCTCTCGGAACAATCCTCTCGTAAACTGATATATGGCAAAGAAAGTGTTTCTCGGAATATGATGGGCGTCTTCCCTCTCTATACCAAGAATGAGAAAATAAACATTATACGAGGTCGCTTTATCAATGACAAAGACATAGAGGAACACAGAAAAGCCCTTGTAATAGACAAAGAAGTGGCAGAAATCTTGTTCCCACGCACAGAAGCACTGCATAAGTTCGTATCTGTAGACAGCCTACTCTACCAGGTAGTAGGTATTTATAAAGGAGAACGTAACTCAGAGAGTGGCGTATATGTACCTTATACTACACTGAAACAGGTATATACTATGAACAACAACGTAGATATGATGTCTTTCAATGCACGCGGACTCACTACGCAAGAAGAGTGCGAACAGTTTGATACCGACTATAAAGTCGGTATGAGCCACAGAAAAGAGTATGCACCGGACGATAGCAGAGGAATTTGGGTGTACAATAAGTTCAGCGATTATCTACAGCAACAAACGGGAGCCAATATCCTCACACGTGCTATTTGGGCAATAGGTCTGCTTACCCTGCTCAGCGGTATTGTAGGGGTGAGCAACATTATGTTTATTACAGTAAGAGAGCGCAGACACGAATTTGGTATCAGGAAGGCATTGGGAGCAAAACCGGCTTCTATCCTATGGCTCATCGTAAGTGAGAGTATTGTCATTACCACCATCTTTGGTTATATAGGTATGTTCTTGGGTATTCTTACTACAGAGTACCTCAATGCAGTAGCAGGAGAACAAGTTTTAGACGCAGGTGCTTTTTCCTTTACTTATTTCAAGAACCCAACCGTAAGTTTATCTATCGCCATACAGGCACTCATTACCTTGATTGTTGCAGGAATCTTGGCGGGTGTCTTTCCTGCGTGGAAAGCATCTAAAACACGCCCCATAGAAGCCTTACGTACTAAATAAAAGAAGAAAGAAGTATGAGAATAGACATAGATACCTGGAGCGAGATTCTTCTTACCCTCACACGAAATAAAACTCGCAGCTTTCTTACGGCTTTCGGGATATTTTGGGGGATATTTATGCTACTCATTATTATGGGAGGAGCTGCCGGTATGAAAGATATGCTCAGCAAGAACTTTGAAGGATTTGCTACAAACTCCGGTATAATTGCTCCGGAGAACACCACAAAAGCCTATAAAGGTTATCAGCAAGGGCGTCAATGGAGGATTACGAAAGCAGATCTCCGACAAATCTACGAACGAGTGCCCGGTGTGGAAATAGCCACACCCCAAATCAATAACTGGGGATTAAAATTTTCCTACAAAGAACATACTATGACAGGAATTCTGAGAGGTATTACCCACGAGTTTGCCCGTATAGAAGCTCCGGTATTGAAGTTCGGTCGTTTCATCTCTTCGGCAGACGATGCAGAGGGAAGAAAAGTATGTGTGATAGGTAAACAAATAGCAGAAAAATTCTTTCCCGGGAATATAGATCCTTGTGGAGAGCAGATAGAAGTAGACGGAAGCTACTACACAGTGATTGGTGTTTTTGCCAAAGAAAGTAATATAATGGGAGGCAATTCCACTTCCGTGTGCATACCTATCAGTGTATATCAGCGTATTTACAATATAGGAGACAACTTAGGCTTTATCAGTTTCTTGGTACGTCCCGGCTATACAGTAACAGCGGTGGAAAAAGAAATACAAGCCTTACTCAAAGAAGCACACCACATACACCCGGACGATAAACAAGCCATACTCTCTTTCAATATAGAAGCGATGTTTTCTATGGTAGACAAACTATTCAAGGGAATCAACGTATTGGGACTAATGGTAGGTTTAGGTACGCTCTTGGCTGGAGCAATAGGTGTGAGCAATATTATGATGATCACAGTAAGAGAACGCACGTCGGAAATAGGTATTCGCAGGGCAATAGGTGCACGCCCGAAGGACATTGTACAGCAAATCTTATTGGAAAGTCTGGTCATCACTATTGTAGCCGGTTTACTGGGCATATCCTTCTCCGTATTGGTATTGTCCATTTTAGAATTGGCGACCTCCGGAGATGAACTTTCCTCTCGTTTTGTCATTTCATTTGCAGAAGCCCTATCTGCCGGTGCACTACTTACGGTTTTGGGATTATTGGCAGGTTTGGCACCCGCTATTCGTGCTATGTCCATTAAACCGATAGATGCCATCAGAGACGAATAAACATACATCAAAGAAAAATAAAACAATAAAATACAGAACATAGCTTATGAAAAAGTTTCTCAAAATTGCGTTGTTGGTCTTATTGGGACTTATCGTATTGGGTACCTTCGCGTTTCTCTATCAGAAATCTCAGCCCGCAGAAGAGCTTTATGAACTTCACAAAGTAGAAAAAGCAGATATCACCATTTCTACGGTAGCTACAGGTAGAGTAGAACCAAGAGACGAAGTGCAAATAAAGCCACAGATCTCCGGTATCATCTCCGAACTCTATAAACAAGCGGGAGATATGGTAAACCAAGGAGATATCATAGCCAAAGTAAAAGTAATCCCCGATATGGGACAACTCAATGCTGCAGAAAGCAGAGTAAGACTGGCACAGATGAGCAAGGCACAAGCAGAAACAGACTTGGAACGTATGCAACAACTGTACGAAAAGAAATTGGTAAGCGCAGAAGAATACGAAAAGACACTCCTTGCCACCAAGCAAGCCAGAGAAGAAGTAAAATCTGCCGTAGACAATCTCCAAATCGTAAAAGAGGGTATCACTACAAATGGAGCCAATATGAGTAGTACGCTCATTCGTGCCACTGTAAGTGGGCTTATACTGGATATACCCGTCAAAGTAGGAAACTCTGTAGTGATGAGCAATACTTTCAATGACGGTACTACGATAGCTTACGTAGCCAATATGAATGACCTTATTTTCCGTGGCAATGTGGACGAAACAGAAGTAGGACGTATTTACGAAGGTCTTCCCGTACGTATCAAGATAGGAGCTGTAGAAGGAAATGAACTTGACGCTACCTTGGAATACGTTTCTCCCAAAAGCATAGCGCAAGGAGGTGCCAACCAATTTGAAATCAAAGCAGCAATTCGTGTACCCGAAGGTATCACCATTCGTTCAGGCTATAGTGCCAATGCCACTATGGTATTAAACAAAGCAGAAGGAGTTCTCTCCGTACCGGAAAATGCTGTAGAGTTCCAAGGAGACAGCACATTCGTCTACCTGCATAAATCCGGCAACAATAGCGAACAAATCTTTGAGCGCATTCCTGTAAAAACAGGATTGAGTGATGGCGCACGCATAGAAATCAAGAGTGGACTGAAAGAAGGTCAAGAAGTACGTGGATTAAAGAAATAAGCAAACATCTATGAAGAAACGTCTTTACATAGCTTTGATGGTTGGTAGCTTATTGTCTACCCACTTATCTACGGCACAAGAGAAAAAAATATGGACACTGCGTGAATGTATAGAACACGCCATTGCCCACAATATAAATATCAAGCAAAAGGAAATAGCCAAAGACAACGAAGCCCTTGCGCTAAATACTGCACGTATGAGTAGACTGCCCAGTGTCTCTGCCAGTGCAAGCTACGGATTCAATTTTGGTAGAAGTTTACAGAGCGACAATACCTACAAACGTGTCAATACACAAAATCTGTCCACAGGCATTTCTGCTTCGTTACCTCTATTCACCGGCTTCCAAATTTCCAATGAAATAGCACAAGCGAAATACAACTTAAAGGCAGCTGTAGAAGACCTCAATAAAGCGAAAGAGGACATTGGCGTAGCTGTAGCGCAAAAATTCGTAGAGGTACTCTTTGCTCAAGAGCTATACGCCACAGCCCGTCGCCAACTGGATTTAAGCAAAGAATTGGAGGCGGCGCACGCAGAAAAATTGGCTTTGGGAAAGGTAGCAGAGGCAGAACATTATGAAATGAAGGCACGCACTGCACAAGATACCACCAATGTAGTAACTGCCCGGAACAACTACCAATTGGCACTTTTAGAGCTTAGCCAATTGCTTGAATTGGCTTCTCCGGACGAGATGGAACTAAGTACAGACGGTATTATTTCCGAAGATTATACAGCTTCCATCACTTCTCCGCAAGCTATCTACAATCAGTCTGTATGGAATAGACCCGACATTCGTTCTACACAATATCGTCTTCAAGGTTCTGAACACGCTATTAAAATGGCACGTAGCGGTTATTACCCTACCCTACAATTGGGAGGAGGTGTCAACAGTAATTACTTCAAGATGTCCAATGTACCCAATGCTTCCTTTGGCAAGCAGATGGAGGACAACTTTGCACAACATATAGGTGTACAACTGAACATACCTATTTTTGACCGCTTTGCTACAAGAAACAGAATACGCAGTGCAAAGCTACAGCAGTCTGCCTTACGTCTGCAATTGGAGGAAACAAAGAAAGGACTTTATAAAGAAATACAGACAGCTTATTATAGTGCAATAGCAGCAGAAAGCAAGTACAAAAGCAGTCAAACCACAATGGAAGCAGCAGAGAAATCCTATCAGCTTATGGTAGAGAAAATGAAGTACGGAAAAGCCAATGTTTCTCAGCTCAATGAAAGCAATACTGCTTGGCAAAAAGCAACTTCGGATATGCTACAAGCTAAGTACGACTATATTTTCCGCACACATATCTTACGCTTCTATGCAGGAGAAGGCGTAGTGTGGGAAAGCACTCGTGAACAAAACAAGCAATAAGTTGCCACCCTCGCCAAGTTTAACAAACAAGCGGTTATATCACCTAAAGCGTAGCAAGGAACACTCTCCTGCTACGCTTTTTCAGTTAATTTCCACTTATAATTTCACATCTTTCCAACCTTTCTTTAAGCTCTGAAAAGTGAGCTACAGTACCTTTTTTCAAGGGTATTGATAGCGTTATAACGCTATCACGAAAAGAAGCCTTGCTATCACGGTAGCGTTATAACGCTATTATGATAAGATATGCTTGCTATCAACCTGCATTTATACCTGCGTAAAGACGAGAAGAAATATTGCACATAGAACTTTCGTTTTTCATCACTTTATAGGCTATTGCAGAATATGGCACTCTCATAGACATCAAACAAAAAAGGAACTCCTGCGTGGAGTTCCTTTCTTATGTATCTGTATAAAAGAGAGATTATTTATTTTCCTCTTTGCAACAGTCTTTCTTTTCTGCACAAGCAGCATCTTCTTTGCAGCATTTTTGCAATTTACCTGTAGCTACGATGTTTTCTTCACCTTTTTCATCGGTTACGAAGAAATAAAATTCTTCACCTTTGAGCCAGAAGATGTGTCCGGCTGCATCTTGGTATTTTTCGCCATCAGCAGATTCTACTCTCTTCATATCGTACACTTCTTTTGTGTTTACGTTTAAGATTTTGAGAGTTTCTGCTTCTACGTTTTCTTCTACTACTTCAAAACGTGCGCCGTCTTCTGCTACATAAGCACGCATTTTGTTTTCTGTGCAAACGCTGTCTTTGCAGCATTCTTTTGCTTCACCACAAGCTTCTTTGTTTTCTTCTTTCTTTGTACCGCCACACGCTGAAAAAGCAACAGCTGCAGCCAAAATCAATAATAATTTTTTCATCTTTTGAATGGGTTTATAATGGTTATACATCTATGTGTCATATACTCAATATAGTATATACACACGACAAAAGTACTATTTTTATCCGAGTACACTTTAATTGGCAAGGAAAACATTTACTCTGCTACAAAATGAAAGAAAGGGGGCGAAGCCAAAATTCAACTTCTTACCCCCAATCGCGGACAAACTACATTCTTTATTTATACGTATAAATTTATACCCAAATATGCTATATCATTTTCAATAAGTGAGTCTTATTACATCTATCCACACACAAGCCGATAGGACACACGCAACCTGTGTGAGAATCGCAAGTGCAATGCAGAGCTTTATGCAGTATAATGGTAATTCCGGTTTCCATAACAATGCGTTTTTATAGCAGATAGTGTACAATGTTTCTCTTTGATATATAGACACAAAACAAAATTACACAGTTTTTATACAGTTGCAAATAAAAACAAAGTTTTTTTGTGGCACCCAACAAAAAAAAATCACGGAGCAAAGAAACTGCTCCGTGATAATGAGATCTACAGAATGCTGTATTCTGCAATATCTTATGCTGTTCAGAAATTCAATTTCAAACCGGCTTGGAACCAACGTCCCGGTTGTGGTACATCGCCATAATCGTAATATACCTTATCCAAGAGGTTGTTTGTTTCCACGTAGATGCTATACTTCGGTGCGTCCCAAGAAAGACGAGCGTCTACTACAGCATACGGTTGGTATGTCTTGATTTCTTTTTTCGCATTGGTAAAGTTACCTCTACGATCTTGCCAGCGATAGGAAACATTGGCATTGAGTTTCTTATAAAGGTGGAAATACGCTTGCGCTACAAACTTGTGTCTGAGGTATTCCAAGGCGTAGCGAGAAATGATATTAGGCGTATTCTCCTTGTTTTGGTGCTGGTAGTTATAACTCAAGTGCAAGCTACGCAGGAACTGCTGTTGTGGTAGAATTTCCGTAAAATCCAAGCCCACTGTAGCAGATACCCCCGTAGTGTTCACTGCCGCGTGGTTTACAGATTGCCATTTCACACTACTATTGTCTGCCGGACGTATCCAGTCTATCATATTCTTACCTCTGTTATGATACAGACTGGCTGTAATACGGACAGCAGGCGTAAGGTATTTAATCCCCATCTCAAAGGCACGCATTTCTTCTGCTTTGAGATACTTGTCTGCTGTACGCTCCTTATCAGTGTAGTAAAGCTCTGTGAAGTCCGGTAAACGCAAAGAAGTATTGTAAGACGCATAGAGTGTCCAGTCATTGCCTACTTTATAGCTCATATCTATTCCGGGATATACACGCAGTGGCATACCATTCCAAGTATGTTTCACCGCGATGAGTCCTGCAGAGAGATTGAAACGTTCTAAACGAACATTGTGTTCCAAGTGTACGGTAGTAGAAGTTCTTCCTAACCCGAACTTGTACATAGCATCTTTTACACCGTGAATAGCCTGAGGAGTACCGAGAGCTTCTCCCAGTTTAGAACTCAAGATGTCTTCGTTTCTTATTTCTACACCGAAAGCTGTTTTACCCAAATCTGTCTCTACGCGTGCATTCAATCTCACACCTGTAATATCTGTGCGGTGATAATTGAAAGGAACCTTGCTCACGTCTCCACGAATGAGTTCAAAACGATCGTGATAACGATTCCAGTAAGCTGTACCGCTCAAGTGGAAGTTGTTCACCTTAGTTTCTGCCTGTAGAGCAGAGTAGATTTTGGCTGTGCGCTCGTACTGATCATCGAAAGCGAGTGAATAGAAGGTATTAGCTCCAAAATTTTTCTGAGAGTAACCCGCCCACCATTTCATCTGCACATCGTCTTTTTTGTATCCTCCTTGGTAAAAAAACTTACCCACCTTGAAGTCATTGTTCAATGTACCTGCTTTACTGCGAGTGAAACCATCACTTCTGCCGTAAGTCCCGGAAAACTGATGAGAAAAATGGTTTGTTACCAGATGCGCTCCTGCTCCTACATTGGCATAGCCATAAGAACCGCCCTCTATACGAGCATAGCCTCCTTTATTAAAATGTGATTTGGTAACTACGTTGATGGCACCTATGAGCGATGATGTTCCATATACTCTACCCGCCGGTCCTTCTATGATTTCTATGCGCTCTATATCGCCTATGTCTACGGGAATGTCTACCGCATTATGACCCGTTTGTGGGTCGTTTATATTTACTCCGTTGAGTAAGATGGTGATTTGACTAAAGTTTCCCCCTCTTATACTGATGTCTGTCTGCATACCCATCTGTCCTCTTTGGCGGACATCTATGCCGGCAGCATACTTTAGGAGGTCATTCACACTCTTGACAGGAGCGAGAGAAATCTGCTCACGTGTCAAAATAGTCAAGATGCGTGGCGTCTGGCTCAAGCTCACAGGAACACGTGTACCTGCTACTTCCACCTCTTCCATCTCTACCAGTTTTTCTCTTTGTGTGTTCTGCTCTACCTGTGCGTGCAGCTCATTTACTTGCGCAAATGCCAGCATAGATATAGCCAATACACCTACATTTATTTCTTTTTGCAGGCTACGGAACACAGCGAAAGAAGTGTTGGCAAAACGACGGAAGCGCACGGCTTGCTGTTTTTGAACAATAGTTTCTTTCATTGTTTTGTTAATAATTAAAATGATTTGCAGGGTCTATTTCAGAAAGATGCAACCCTCTTCCCTACGTAAACCGAGCGCAAAAATAGGCTTTCGCAAGGAAACAGCCATTCATTTTGTAGAAAAATCTGTAGAAAAGTAAAAAGAAGAAGATATACACATAACCCATTTTTTACTCTTCGGTACAGCATACATAAATTTTCATAATGCTTTATATGGGGTTCATATAAATTATTAAATAAAACAGAGAAAACCAAGTAACCACACAGTCTTTCTGCTATGTTTTAAGCAGAGAAAAAGTAGCACTTCCTCGTTCTTATAGATAAGGTCTATATAGCTATAGATATATTGTATAGTAATTATTTTGGTGACATAGCTGTAAGGGCGTACCTTTGTTATACAGTTAGTTAATAGATTTATACACCCCTAAAAACAAATAGAATTATGACACACAATATGCCACAATTGCCTTACGCTATGGACGCGTTGGCACCACTTATGAGTCAAGAAACTTTGGAATATCACTACGGTAAGCACCTCCAAACTTATGTAAACAATCTGAACAACCTTATCAAAGGTACAGAATTTGAAAACCTCACATTGGAAGAAATCGTAAAGAAATCCGAAGGTGGTATTTTCAACAATGCAGCACAGGCATGGAATCACGCTGTATTTTTCTGTGGATTCTCTCCTGTAGAAAAAAATATCCCTGCGAACTTGGCAGAACGTCTTGTACGTGATTTCGGTTCTGTAGAAGCTTTTAAGGAGGCTTTCGGTAAAGCAGCAGCAGGTGTTTTCGGTTCAGGTTGGACTTGGTTGGCAGAAGATGCAGAAGGCAAACTGATGATTAAGAGTTACTCCAATGCAGGAAACCCATTGCCGGAAGGACTGAATGTAATATTCGGCTTAGATGTTTGGGAACACTCTTACTACATAGACTATCGCAATAATCGTTTGGCTTACATTGATGCTTTCTGGAAACTCTTAGACTGGGAAGTAGCTGCAAAACGCTTATTAAAATAAGATAGGCGCAGCCATAGCAAGAAGTATTTCCTCACCATATTATGGTGAAAAACAGAGAATAGAGGTTGCACCTATATATAGGGAAGCAACCTCTTTTTATTTCACTCTCAAAAACAATAAAACAAGATGAAAAAGCAAACACTTAAACATTGGGCATTACTGCTCGTTCTCCCACTTTGCACCCTCCTTGCACAAGCACAAAGTACTCCACGCCACACACTTCCTGCACTGCCTTATGCGATGAATGCATTGGCACCGCTTATGAGCCAAGAAACGCTAGAGTATCACTACGGCAAGCACTTGAATGCCTATATAAACAACCTCAATAAACTCATAGAAGGCACTGCCTTTGCAGAAATGTCTTTGGAAGAAATCGTAAAAAAATCCGATGGCGCACTTTTCAACAATGCCGCACAAGCATGGAATCATACTGTATTTTTCGGAGGACTTACACCTAAACCTACAGCAATACCCGCTCTTCTGGAAGAAAGATTAGTGCGCGATTTTGGCTCTGTAGCTATGTTCAAAGAAGCTTTCGGCAAAGCTGCAACAAGTGTTTTCGGTTCCGGTTGGACTTGGTTGGCAGAAGATACAGAGGGCAAACTCATGATTAAGAGCTACCCCAATGCAGGAAATCCATTGCCGGAAGGACTGAACCCAATTCTCGGCATAGATGTTTGGGAGCATTCTTACTATATAGACTACAGAAACAACCGTGGAGCATATATAGAAGCCTTTTGGAAATTGCTAAATTGGAATGTAGCAGCAGATCGCCTAAAATACTAAGAGGTAGATAGAAAACTTGCGCAAGCCATTGCGAAACTCTACCTTTGTCCTCTCAAATAGCACGTATAATCAATGAAACTCTCCGAACTGAAAACGGGCGAACAAGGTATCATCTCTAAAGTTTTGGGTTATGGTGCATTTCGTCGTCGTATCATAGAGATGGGCTTTATCAAAGGAAAAACAGTAGATGTTCTCCTCAATGCCCCTCTGAAAGACCCTATCAAATATAAGCTGATGGGGTACGAAGTCTCACTTCGCAGAACAGAAGCAGAGATGATAGAAGTTTTGCCTATCACAGAAGGAGAGATGATGGTATCCTCACCTGCTTGGCATGGTACGATTAACGAAATCACACCTGTAGATAGAGAAAAAAGAGCACAGATAGAAAAGCGTAAGCATACAACTATCAACGTTGCTTTGGTAGGAAATCCTAATTGCGGAAAGACTTCTCTATTCAACATTTCTTCCGGAGCACACGAGCATGTAGGAAACTACAGCGGTGTAACGGTAGATGCCAAGATTGGTGAGTTTGAATTTCAAGGGTATCAGTTTCGTTTGGTAGACCTGCCGGGTACTTACTCGCTTTCTGCTTTTAGTCCGGAGGAACTCTATGTACGTAAACACATTATAGAAGAAACACCGGACATCATCATCAATGTAGTAGATGCCGGCAATTTGGAGCGTAACCTGTACCTTACTACCCAGCTCATAGATATGGACGTACGTATGGTTATGGCTCTGAATATGTACGATGCTTTGGAGAACAGCGGAAACGAACTGGATATAACCCAGCTGAGTCGTTTATTGGGTATGCCCATTATTCCTACCGTAAGTAGAACGGGCAAGGGAATAGACCAATTGTTCCATACCATCATCAGTCTCTACGAAGGGGCAGATTTCATGGGACAAAAAGAAGAAATCAAGGCAGAGGCAATGAAAGCCTTCAGAGAATGGCATGACACCTATGTTCCGGACCACGATTTCCAGCATGCACACGAACATGATGACTATTTCCACGAGGGTAGCTTTATCCGCAGCATACAGATAAATCATGGTCCCGACTTGGAAAGGTGTATAGAAACTCTCCAAGCAGCTATTGAGCGTTCTTCTTCTCTCCACACACATTATTCTACACGTTTCATTGCTATCAAGCTATTGGAACTGGATAAAGATATAGAGGCACGTGCTATCCGTCCTTTATCAGATGGGATAGAGATTTTGGCTTTGAGAGATCGACTGGCTGTAAAAATACAAGATCTCTTGGGAGAAGACAGTGAGCAGGCTGTAACCGATGCTAAATACGGCTTTATAGCAGGTGCACTGAAAGAAACCTATACAGATCACCACAAAGAAACCAATGTACTTACAAAGGCAATAGATGCCATAGTTACACATAAATGGTTGGGCTTTCCTATATTTTTCTTCTTCCTCTACCTTATGTTTGAAGTAACTTTTGTACTGGGAGAATATCCTATGCAAGGCATAGACTGGTGCGTAGGTTTATTAGAAGGCTGGATACAGACACAAATGGCAGACGGAATCCTGAAAGATCTTCTTATAGGTGGAGTTATAGGTGGCGTAGGAGGAGTCATAGTATTTCTTCCGGATATACTGCTTTTGTATTTTTTCATCTCTTTGATGGAGGATTCCGGCTATATGGCACGAGCCGCTTTCATTATGGATAAACTGATGCACAAGATGGGATTGCACGGAAAATCTTTTATTCCACTCATTATGGGATTTGGGTGCAATGTGCCTGCCGTGATGGCATCTCGTATCATAGAAAGCCCCAAAGCACGCTTGGTAACTATGCTCGTTACACCCCTTATGTCCTGTAGTGCTCGTCTGCCTATTTACTTGGTGATGATCGGTGCTTTCTTCCCGAAAAATGGTAGTTTGGTACTCTTCTCTATTTATGTAATAGGAATTTTATTAGCAGTCCTTTTGGCACGCATCTTCAGCAAGTTCTTAGTGAAAGGAGAAGATACACCGTTTGTAATGGAGCTACCCCCTTATCGTATGCCTACTCCCAAATCTATTTTTAGACATACATGGGAAAAAGGCAGACAATATCTCAGAAAGATGGGAGGTATCATCTTGGTGGCTTCTATCATCGTATGGGCATTGAGCTATTTCCCACGCAATGAACAGTACGAGACCATTTCCGAACAACAAGAAAATTCCTACATAGGACAGCTCGGCAAAATAGTAGAACCCGTAATGAAGCCATTAGGTTACGACTGGAAGATGAGCGTAGGCATTCTCTCGGGATTGGGAGCCAAAGAAATTGTAGTTAGTACCCTCGGAGTGCTTTACACCAACGAGAATTTAGATGCAGACAGCGTAGACTTGACAGGCAGAATACCGGCTACGCCCTTGCAAGCCTACAGTTATATGATATTTGTTTTGCTATATTTCCCTTGCTTGGCTACATTGGTAGCTATCAGGAAAGAATCCGGCAAGTGGAAATGGGCTTTCTTCTCCGCTGTTTACAGTACATCTTTGGCTTGGCTTATGGCATTCCTCATCTATCAGATAGGACAACTCATTTTATAAAAAGAAAGTATGGATACACAATTTATAATCGTCTGTATAATAGTAGGTGTAGCTGTAGCTTACACGCTGAGAGGTATTTATCGTTCTTTCCGTCGTGCCAATGATTGTTCTACACCTACGGGTTGCGCAGGTTGCAGTGGTTGCCCCTTGGCAAGGAAAGAGCCGGAAAAAGAGAAATAATATAGATGCCATAGCACGATGAGAAAGTACCAAAGGGAAGATGCCATAGCGCAAATGAATCATTGGGGAAAAGAAAAAAAACCTTTTCTCTTTCTCATAGATTACGAAGAAAAAGATATCAGGCTCACAGCTTTAGAAGAGATAGATCCGGAAGAATGTCTTTTCTCTTTTCCTACACAAAGCAATAGTACGAACACTATCTCTGCTCCCCTATCGGAAGAGATTTTGTGGTATATAGAACCTCCTACGCAAGCAACCTACGAAAAGGCGTTCTCCATCGTACAGCATCATCTTATGCGGGGAGATACTTTTCTCTGCAATCTCACTTGTAAGATTCCTCTCTTTACAAACCTTAGCACAAAACGTATTTTTTTCCTCTCTCACGCACTGTATAAACTATGGTTCAAAGGACACTTTGTTTGCTTCTCGCCAGAGATCTTCGTGCGTATGAAAGAAGGCTATATCTACTCTTATCCTATGAAAGGAACCATCAGTGCTACACTCCCTTCGGCAGAAGAGACCCTCTTGCAAGACGAGAAAGAAACAGCAGAGCACGCTACCATCGTAGACCTCATCAGAAACGATTTGAGTATGGTAGCTACGGAAGTAGAGGTAGAAAAATATAGATACGTAGATAAACTTACCACGCACAAAGGTGCTATCCTGCAAACCAGTTCTGTGGTAAAAGGGAAATTGCCCACCAACTACAGAGAACGTATTGGGGAAATACTCTTTCGGTTGCTTCCTGCCGGATCTATCACAGGAGCACCGAAGCCTAAAACTTGCGAAGTAATACAGCAAGCAGAAGGTATAGAGAGAGGGTTTTATACGGGCGTGATGGGTGTGTTTGATGGTGAGGATTTGGATAGCAGCGTAATGATTCGCTTCGTAGAAGAAAGTCCTACAGGAGATTATTATTTCCGTGCAGGAGGTGGCATCACCGCTATGAGCAAATGTACAGACGAGTACGAAGAAGTAATACAGAAGAGTTATGTCCCTATTTATTGAAAGCATTCGGGTAGAGCACGGAGAAGTTCCCCATATAGATTTTCATCAAGCCAGAATCCAACGCACTTGGCAAAGTTGCGGATTAGCTCACGAGCCTCTGCAATTAGAAAAACTATTGCCTGCCGCCCTCCCTGACGAGAGACATAAGTGGCGTCTGGTATATTCGGAAGAAGGGCTTGTTTCTCAAACCTTGGAGCCTTATGTATTCCGTCTGATAGACTCGCTCAAAATAGTGTATTGTGATAATATAGATTACGCTTGTAAGTTTGCAGACAGAAGTATTTTGGAGCGACTGTATGCTCAACGAGGAGCAGCACAAGATATTCTCATCGTGAAGAATGGCTTGCTTACCGACACTTCTATTGCAAATATAGCTCTTTCCAATGGCGACATTTGGTACACCCCGCGCACTCCACTCTTAAAAGGAACGAAACGAGAAGAATTACTGTATTACGGTTTCTTAGAAGAAGCAGACTTGACCGTAGAAGACCTAAGGAGATTTGCTTATATTCGTTTACTCAATGCTATGGTAGATTTTGAAGAATGGTCTTTCCCCACTTCTAACATTCTTTTCCGATAAACACGAAATACCTATAAATAGCGATTGTAGAACCGCAATAGTTTTCCGAACTTTGCAATATATTATCAAACAGCACATTCACTATATGTACAAGAATAAACAATACCGCCCTACAGACAAAATGAGTGATCTGATAGGGGAGAACTATACTTTACTCCAAGTCTTCAGCAGATTTGGGCTGACCTTGGGATTCGGAGATAAAACCGTACAAGAGGTTTGCGAAGCAAAAGGAGTAGACTGCAGTACTTTCCTCATCGTAGTAAATTTCCTGATAGAAGATAGCGACAGGTTACAAGACCACGTAGAAGGACTTTCTGTGAAAGCACTTATGGATTACTTGCGCAGATCACATCATTATTTCTTGGATTTCCAGTTGCCCTCTATTCGCAAAAAGCTCATAGAAGCCATTAACTGTGCACACGATGCACAATTGGCATTTCTTATCATCAAGTTCTACGACGCCTATGTAGACGAGGTACGCAAACATATGGAGTACGAAGACCAAGAAGTTTTTACCTACGTAGAAAAGCTTATAGAGGGAACAAGTTCGGAATTGTATCATATAGAGGTCTATTCCAAGCACCACGATAAAATTAACGAAAAGCTTACAGAGCTGAAGAATATCATTATCAAGTATTATCCATCTACAGACAATAATGAGCTACTCAATTCTGCACTTTTTGATATTTATACAAGTGAAGGAGATTTGGCTTCGCACAATAAAATAGAGGACTACCTCTTTGTACCTGCTATTTTGGAATTGGAAACAGAGAAGAGAAAATGAAATCGGAAGGAAGTATACGTATAGGCGTAGCAGAAAATGCTACTATGGTGCGCTTGGGACTGAGTGCTCTCCTCAAGAGATTGCCCAATCTGATAGTGCAAGTGATAGAACTATCCACAGTAGAAGCCTTGAAGCACTGTGTAAAAGTACAAAACATAGACATTCTCATTGTAAGTCCACAGTTCGGAGGTTGGTTCAATGTACGTGAGTTTAAGCACCAGTACTCCACAGAAGATTTCAAGACCTTGGCACTCATCACCACTATGGTTCCGGAAACAGAGTTACGCAACTATGACGATACACTTACTTTATTTGATGATGCGGAAAGCATTGCAAAGAAAATCTCTACTATTCTGAACATAGAAGAAGAGGAAGAGGAAACGCAGGATACTTTGAGTCAGCGTGAGAGAGAAATTGTGGCGTACATAGTGAAAGGATTTACGAACAAAGAAATTGCAGATGCTCTCTTCTTGTCTGTGCATACCATTATCACCCACCGCAGAAACATAGCGAGAAAACTACAAATACACTCTGCTGCTGGGCTTACCATTTATGCTATCGTAAACAAAATAGTAGAACTGAACGAAGTAAAAATGAATCTATAAGAAGTAGGGGCTTTCTCTCTCTGTTTATGATTATCAAGAGATGAGCGACCAGTTTTGATTCTTTTTCCTATATTTGGCAAGTTCTGTCCAAATGATTTGATTCTCTAATCGCTCACAATTTGGATCGGATTCTATCAGTTCTTCTGCCACTTCTCTTACATATTGCAGAAGTTGTCCATCTCGAGCTATATTGGCTATCTTCAGGTCAAAAGCAATACCGCTTTGCTGTGTTCCTTCCAGATCTCCGGGTCCTCTGAGTTGCAAGTCGGCTTCGGCTATCTCAAATCCATCATTGGTTTGCACCATAATACCTATCCTTTTTCTGGTATCCTCTGCCAATTTATAGCCTGTGATTAGTACACAATAAGACTGCTCTGCACCACGTCCTACACGTCCACGAAGCTGGTGTAATTGTGATAAACCAAATCGTTCTGCGTTCTCAATGACCATAACAGATGCATTGGGGACATTTACTCCCACTTCTATCACGGTAGTAGCCACCATAATCTGCGTATCTCTACGTAGAAATCTTTGCATTTCCGCTTCCTTTTCTTGCGGCTTCATTTTGCCGTGCACCTTAGATATGCGATATTGTGGAAAGGTCTCTACTATCTGCTGATAACCATCTTCCAAGTTTTTCAAGTCTATTTTTTCACTCTCTTGTATGAGTGGATAAACAATATAGACCTGCCTGCCTTGCTCTATTTGCTCCCGAAGGAAATTATAAAGACCTGCCCGCTGTGCATCATACCGATGAATGGTTTGAATAGGCTTTCTGCCCGGAGGCAACTCATCTATCACGGAAACCTCTAAATCTCCGTAGAGTGTCATAGCAAGAGTGCGTGGAATAGGTGTAGCCGTCATCACCAAGATATGTGGAGGACAAGTATTCTTTGTCCAGAGCTTGGCACGCTGAGCTACGCCGAATCTATGCTGTTCGTCTATCACTACCATTCCCAAAGCTGAGAACTCCACAGCATCTTCCAATACAGCGTGTGTACCGATGAGTATATCTACATCTCCCGATGATAAATCCGACAAAATTTGCGCTCTACGCTTTCCCTTGATGTTTCCTGTAAGTAGCTCAACCTTTACATTCATATCCATCAGGAGTTGGGAAATGGTTTCATAGTGCTGTGTAGCCAGTATCTCTGTAGGAGCCATAAGACAAGCCTGATAGCCGTTTCCTATGGCTATGAGCATAGAGAGCAGGGCTACGAGGGTTTTTCCACTACCTACATCGCCTTGTAGCAGTCTATTCATCTGCTTGCCACTACCCATATCCTTCCGGATTTCCTTGATAACTCTTTTCTGTGCGCCCGTAAGTTCAAAGGGCAGATATTGATGATAGAATGCCAAAAACTCATCTCCTACGGTTTCCATAAGAAAACCTTTGTATCGCTGTCTACGCTCTTTGGAGTAGCGCAAGATATTCAGTTGGATATAAAACAACTCTTCAAACTTGAGCCTATACTGGGCTTTGCGAAGCATTTCCGGGCTTTGAGGAAAGTGAATTTGTCGTAAAGCTTCTCCCAAAGAAAGCAATCCGTGTTTTGCTATAAGTGTAGGAGAGAGAGTTTCTTCCATACGCTCTTTTTCTATGCTCTGCAATAGATGGCGTATAAGTTGCTCCAAAGCCTGTGAGTTCAGGGAACTCCGCTTCATACGTTCAGACGTATTATAGTAAGGACGTAGTCCCATTTCTTCTATCACTGCAGCCTCTGCCTTATCTATATCCGGGTGTGCTATATTTATCCTCCCATTGAAAACCGTAGGTTTCCCGAATACGAGATATTCTACTCCCACTTTGTATTTCCCGATAAGGAACTTCAGCCCTTTGAACCAAACCAAGTCTACTACGCCTGTACCATCGGAAAAGTGTCCTACCATTCTTCTGCTCCTGCCCTCTCCTACTACCTCTATATGCAAGAACTTTCCTTTCAACTGGATATAAGGCATATTCCCATCTACCTGAGAGATGGTGTAAATTTTACTCTTGTCCACATACTTATAAGGGAAATAATAGAGCAAATCGCCAAAAGAGGCGATTTGCAATTCCTTTTGTAAGAGTGTGGCACGCTGTGGTCCTACACCTTGCAAGTATTTTATATCCCGTTGAAAAAGGTCTATCATCTTTATAGAAAGAGGGTTATTCCTTCAGTCGCGTCCATTCTGAGGTACGTCCTAAAAGAGAAATACCGATGAAACCGCGCACTTTCAAATTTCCATTTGATTGTCTGGTTATTTTGCAACTATATGTTTTCCCGGATTCGGGGTCATAGATGGTTCCTTTGTCCCAAACTTCTTTGCCTGCGTGGACAAAATCCTTCAGAATCACTTTACCTACCAAAGGCTTTTCACGCAATGCGGTATCCGGATTTTTCTTGTCTTTGATGCCGGGAGTAACACTCCAAATAATAGTTCCGATATACTTGTTTCCTTGTTTTGTAATAGATACTTTGGCTTTATTACCTTCTGTGGCATAAGTACCGATAAGCTTATCTGCCTCTTGTGCTACCACTGTGAGTACGATGGCAAAAAGAGAGACGAGAGTGATGGTTAATTTTTTCATTGACCTTTCTTTTAATAATGAGTTACTAATGTATAAGAGTTCCTATGCTCTCTTTTCTGCGAGCAAGGCTTCTGCTACCACCAAATCAAATGGTGTAGTAAGTTTGATATTTTCTCTATTCCCGGCTACCAAACAGATAGGGTGTCCCAAAGATTCTACTACAGAAGCATCGTCTGTAAAATGTGGCTCATAGGGTTGTGCATAAGCCCTTTTGAGCAATACTGTTTGAAATGTTTGTGGTGTTTGCACCAATTTGTAGGTGCTTCTATCTACAGTCTTGCTTTCTTTTTCTGTAGGAAGATATCTTAATGTTTCTACCACATCTACTACGGGAATCACAGCACCTGCTGTTGCAGCTTTCTCAAAACAAGCTCCGATTACTTCTGTGGAAACGAAGGGACGCACACCATCGTGTACTGCCACTAAGGTATTCTCTGCTATCACGGAAAGCCCGTTTTTTACAGATTGAAAGCGGGTATCTCCTCCCGCCACTACCTCGTGTGGCAAAGAGAAAGCATATTCTTCGCACAAGCCCTTCCAATAAACCATTTGACTTTCCGGAAGTACCAGCACAAGTCGGATAGAGGAATCGTACCGATGAAAGGCAGAGAGCGTGTGCATAAGTACGGGCTTTCCACCTACAGGAATGAACTGTTTGGGAAGTTCACTCCCCATACGCAATCCTTTACCTCCGGCTACGATAAGAGCTACACGAGCCGTTACTCCCACAACATACCTTTTTTGAGTCCTGCTACTACAGAAGCATCTGCATATCTTTCAAGTATTGCAAACGCAAACGCCGCAGCCGCCGCCGGTCCTTTCCCAAAGATAAGATGATCTGTTTTCTCTACCATTGCACCTGTACAGTGCGCACCGATGAGTTCTTCTTCCATACCCGGATAACAAGTGGCATTTTTGCCTTCCAATAGCCCTCTTCTACCCAATACGATAGGAGCGGCACAGATAGCAGCCACAGGCTTTCCTGCTTTTACGAACTTCGTAACAAGCTCTCCCAACTGCTCGTTTTCCGCCAAGTGAAAAGCACCGGGAAGACCACCGGGAAGGACAATCATCTCCACATCTTCTTCTTTCAGTTCTCTGAGGGTTATATCTGCTATGAGAGGTACCCCGTGTGTACCCATTACCGTCTTGGTAGACATAATAGATACGGTTTTCACCGGAAGTTCTCCTCTGCGCAAAATGTCTATAGGCGTAATGGCTTCTATTTCCTCAAAGCCATCTGCTAAGAATACACAAATTTCTTTCATCTTGTTTCTTTATAAATAGGTGAATAATAATAGTTTTTTACTTCAGACAATCTTGATAAGCAGCGATGGTCTTTTCCAATCCCATATACAAGGCATCGCAAATAATAGCGTGTCCTATAGAAACCTCGTCTACCCAAGGAATCTGTTCGTGAAAATAAGCCAAATTCTCCAAACTTAGGTCGTGTCCTGCATTGAGTCCCATACCCAATTCTTTAACACGCTCTGCAGCCTTGATGAAGGGAGCAATAGCTTCTTCCCTATTCTCTGCATAATGCGCAGCATAGGGCTCTGTATATAGTTCTACTCTGTCTGCCCCTATCTTGGCAGCTTGTTCTATGAGAGGTATTTCTGTTCCTATAAATATAGAAGTACGAATACCTGCTTGGCGAAAGGTTTCTATGAGTTCTGTAAGTAAAGCTTGGTGAGTTATAGTATCCCAACCGGCATTGGACGTTATTTGATTTGGGGCATCGGGAACCAAGGTTACTTGATGAGGTTTTACCTTGAGTATAAGGTCTATGAACTCCTTGGACGGATAGCCCTCTATATTAAATTCTGTAGTCAATATGGGTTTAAGAGCCAATACATCTGCATAGCGAATATGACGTTCGTCCGGTCTGGGGTGTACGGTTATGCCGTCTGCCCCAAATTTTTCGCAGTCTTTGGCTACTTGTAACAGATTTGGATTATTGCCTCCTCTGGCATTGCGTAGGGTAGCTACTTTATTTACGTTTACACTTAGTTTAGTCATTATGATGTGTTTTTTCTCTGCGTTTGTTTTCTATGGGAGGGTACATCACTGTAGAAAACCCTTACAGCTTTCCATTGGACAGTGCTTGCACTCTCTTTCATTATCTTATATCTTTGCCTAAGATAAAGGACAAAGATAATGGCTTTGTCGTGGATTTGAAATAAAAAAAACAGAAGAAAAATGAAGGGGAATGGTCGTTTTGCCCTATTTGGCAGTCTTTGTCAAGGAGATAAATTGAAACACACGGTGCAGTTAATACGTCTACTCTTACTGCACGATGCTGTTTGCTATATAGAACGCCGGTTTGCAGAATGTCTGAAAAGAGAAGTTTCGGAAATAGAACCGGATTTGTTTCCCATCGTAGAAGATTGTCCGGAAGATATAGATATGGTCATCAGCATAGGGGGAGATGGAACTTTTCTGTCTACAGCAGAATGGGTAAAAGACAGAAATATACCTATCTTGGGTATTCATACGGGTAGACTGGGATTTCTCTCGGAAGTGATGCCTCACGAGATAGAAGAAACTCTGGAGGCTGTATTTGCAGGAGCTTATTGTATAGAGGAACGTAGCTTGCTGGAAGTATCTTATTTGCAAGGTGCACCCCAAACTTATCCCTTTGGGCTGAATGACATCGCCATTTTGAAGAGAGATACATCTTCTATGATTACCATTCGCACTTACGTAGACGGACACTTGCTCAATAATTATCAAGCAGATGGACTTATCGTGTCTACACCTACCGGTTCTACGGGCTATTCGTTGTCTGTAGGTGGACCTATATTGATGCCGGAAAGCCGTACTATCTGTATCGCCGCCGTAGCCCCTCACAGCCTTAATGTGCGCCCTATAGTGATAAATGAAGATAGTATCATTTCATTAGAGGTAGAAAGCAGAAGCCACAGTTTCTTGGTATCTGTAGACGGACGTAGCGAAACCTGTCAAGAGGGAACGCAATTGGAAATAAAGCGCGCCCCTTATACTGTCAAGGTGGTAAAACGCAGACCACAAACTTTCTTCAGAGTGCTGAGAGAGAAAATGTCTTGGGGAGCAGACCCCAGAGAAAACTAAACCACACAAGTGTATGGAAACATCTACTTTGGCTCCTTTTTATTTACCCGATGTAATAGAAGCCGGTTGCGATGAAGCCGGAAGAGGCTGTCTTTCCGGTGCAGTTTTTGCAGCCGCAGTCATATTACCCTCGGATTATACACATCCTTGGCTCAATGATTCCAAACAACTGACAGAAAAGCGCAGATATGCTCTGCGTGAAATCATTGAGAAAGAAGCCATAGCGTGGGCTGTAGCAGAAGTTTCTCCTGCAGAAATAGATCAAATAAATATCTTAAATGCCTCTATACAGGCTATGCACAGAGCCGTTGCCGGATTGTCTACTCGCCCGGCACATCTCATCATAGACGGAAACAGATTTAAACCTTACGAGGATATTCCTGCTACTACCATAGTAAAAGGAGATGGGAAATATCTGTCCATAGCTGCGGCTTCTATCTTGGCAAAAACCTATAGAGACGACTATATGATGCGCCTGCACGAAGAGTATCCTATGTATGGCTGGGATAAAAACAAAGGTTATCCCACCCCTGCACACAGAGAAGCTATAGCCCGGTATGGAGCTACGCCTTATCATCGTATGAGTTTTCAGTTGCTTCCGGCTCCGGATCTATTCTCTTCTCTCTAAAAAAATTAACACTCATTTATCGCTCACATTAACTATTTCTCCTGTTCGCTAAAAACACCGTTGCAACACCTTCTCGCAAGGGTGTCGATAAGATATGCTCGCTATCGTGATAAAATATGCTCCGTATCGCGGAAAGAAGCCTTGCTATCACGATAAGATATGCTCCGTATCAACGCAGGCTTATTACCTTATAAGCATAGAGTAGGAATATAGAAAAAGAAGCTGCTATTTTCACTACTTATACCTCCTTACTTCTCTCATATTCATATACACCATAAAAAATTCTTCTCAAATTTTCTTTCTTCGGATAACCGGATATTCATATAGAAAATTCTATTTTTGTAGCCGTAGAAGAAAGTTATGAGAAAATTCGGTGCAGGCATATTGGTTATGTTACTTTCTACACTCATTGTTTATTTGAGTGCAGGGGTCATAGTAACAAGATGTTTGCATACGGGTGTCGTAGCTTGGGGAGCTACTACGTCTTGCGACAATGAAGATGTAGAAGGTTGCCACGAAGGAGAACGCCACTGTATGATGATGAGCTTGGAAAAGCTCTCTCCTACCATAGAGTCCGTTACAATTACGCCTCCTCCGGTTCTCATCACTACACTTATGATGGAGCTTCTACCCATCGCTTACCTCTGCACAGAGGTAACTGCTACAGCAGATATGGAGCGTGCCTATCGGGCGCCCTCTTCCCCTCCCACTCGGGATTATCTACAAAAAATAGCGGTATTACTTATTTAGCAGATGCTTCTTAGGAAAGCTATCACTATACACAGGTGCGTGTATAGGCTTTCTTTCGTATTCCTCTGTGTGAGTTTACAGACTTATGGAGAGATAGATTCCCTATTTCTATCATTGGCTCAACTCAAAAAAAAGAAGTATCACCTCTATTTATATGTAGAAACAAAATGAAATTATCTTATTTATGGGTTACTATCTTTTCTTTGATAGTTTCCCTCTCATTACAAGCCCAAGTAAAGGGCAAAGTTACCAATGCACAAGGAGAGCCACTCATAGGTGCTACCTTGATATGGGTAGGCACCGGCAGTGGCACAGTAACACAACCCGATGGCAGCTTCCGACTTGACAAAAACAAACAATCGCAACTATTGGCAGTCAGCTATGTAGGACATCTTTCGGATACATTACACGTGGATAAACAACCCGCAGAACTGGACATTGTCTTACGTGAAGAAGCCGCCATAGACGAAGTGGTGGTAAAGGCAGGACGCCCCGGTGTAATGCGCTTGAAAGGGGCTACTCACTCCTTAGTTATGTCCCAAACAGAACTTATGCGTGCCGCTTGCTGTAATTTGGGAGAAAGTTTCACCAGTAATCCTTCTGTAGATGTAAGCTATTCCGATGCTGCTACGGGAGCCAAGCAAATCAAGCTATTGGGATTGTCCGGAGCTTACGTACAGATGCTGGCAGAAAACATTCCCTCTTACAGAGGAGTAGCAGCTCCTTATTCTTTGGGATTTGTACCGGGTACTTGGCTGGAAAGTATACACATCTCCAAAGGAAGTGCTTCTGTAAAGAATGGCTACGAGTCCATCACCGGGCAAATCAACATAGAGTACAAAAAACCACAAGCAGATGAACAAGCCTTAGACTTCAATACTTATATAGACAGCGAAAGCCGAGCAGAAGCAAATTTTGAAGGAAATATACATCTCAACAAAGAACTGAGTACAGCAGTATTGGCACACTACGAAAATACGTGGGGCGACCACGATGACAACAAAGACGGTTTTATGGACAAGCCAAAAGTAGAACAATTCCACCTTATGAACAGATGGGCTTGGGTAAAAGAACATAACATTTTCCAAGCAGGTATCAAAGGGCTGAAAGAAGACAGGAACAGTGGACAATCCAAGCATCATACTGGTATGTCTACACTCCCTTACTTCGGAATTGGCATCAATACAGAACGTTATGACTTCTTTGCGAAGAATGCAGTCATTTTTGATCACGAAAAGGGAAGTAACATAGCTTTGATGGTTTCCGGTAGTTATCATAATCAAGATGCAACTTATGGGAACAAGGTCTACGATGTGATACACAAGAGTGCTTATGCCTCTCTTCTCTACGAAACAAAATTGGGAGAAGCACACGAACTGTCTACAGGTTTAAGTTGGAATATAGACCATTATAATGAACATTTCAGACTCAGCCACGATACAGCATTGCCTCTTTCCCACCAACGCACTGTAGAACGCACCCCCGGAGCCTATGTACAATACACTTATACCCCCAATACACGATGGACACTTATGGGAGGCATACGTGTAGATCATAGTAATCTGCACGGCACTTTTGTTACTCCACGTATGCACATCAAATATGCACCTTGGGAGCACTTTTTCCTGCGTGCCTCTGTCGGAAAGGGTTATCGTACCGTCTTTGCACTCGGAGAATACAACTACCTGATGGCAAGTGGCAGAAATTGGGTCATAGATCCATTGGAACAAGAGTCTGCGTGGAACTATGGCATTACAGCAGATATACATTTTCCTGTAGCAGGTAGACCATTCAGAATAAATGCGGAGTATTTCTATACACATTTCTTACAACAAGCCGTAGTAGATATGGACAGTACACCGAATGAAGTGCGCATAGGCAACTTAGATGGTCGTTCTTTCTCACACACTTTCCAAGTAGAAGTTTCTTATCCTGTGATAGAGAACCTTACGCTCTCTGCGGCTTATAGATACAATGATGTAAAAACCACTTATGGAGGCAAACTTATGGAACGTCCTCTTACCGGTAAGTACAAAGGGCTGATTACAGCAGGCTACAAAACACCTCTGGGAATATGGCAGTTTGATGCAACTCTACAGCTCAATGGCGGGGGCAGAATGCCAACTCCTTACACAGACGCCAATGGGCAACCTTCGTGGGAGGCTCGTTTCAAAGGCTATGAGCAACTCAATGTACAAGTTACTCGCTGGTTCAGAAACTGGTCGCTCTACGTAGGGGCAGAGAACCTCACAGGTTTCAAACAGAAGAAAACTGTAATAGGAGCAGAAAATCCTTGGGGACAAAATTTTGACCCTACACTCGTGTGGGGACCTGTACACGGTGCTATGATTTACGCAGGATTCCGCCTCAATTTGACAAAATAAGTTATCACCAAAACATATTATACTACAATGAAAAAATTATTAACCGTAGGTTTGATGAGTGTACTCGCACTCACTGCCGTAGCAAAAAACATCAAAACAGCAGTTTTCACTACAAAACCGGAAATGCACTGCACTTCTTGTGAAAAGAAAATCAAAGAAAACATTCGTTTTGAAAAAGGGGTAAAGCGCATAGAAACCCGCCTCAACGAACAACAAATCGTCATTCAATACGATGCCGATAAGACTACACCTGAAAATATCATCAAAGGTTTCAAACGTATCAAGTACGATGCAAAAGTGGTAGAAACCGATCCTAAACAAGCAGAGAAGAAAGAGAAGAAATAAACTACTCATAGATTCTGCGTAGAGAAAAGCCATATGAAATCCATTTGATTTCATATGGCTTATTTTTTATCGTCAAGAGATTGTATTCCTAATACCAACCATATTTTTTGAGTTGCTCAAGTGTCCAATATCCTGGGCGACCTTCAGAGTAATAAGGATATGCTTGGTCTGCAATAAAACTCTTAGATGAATATATAGTACTTCCATTAGGAGTTTTAACTTCAACTAATGCTTTCAGCACAATATTTCTTCGTGGGTTTACCCCAATTTCTCCAAAAGCGAGTGCAGGAGTTTCACCATCTATTGTCCTATTGGGATATGTATCCTTCATATGTACATCATAAGGATTAGACTGTGTTGTTATTTTTACCTCACCTTTTTCTTCATATTCGTTATCTTTTAAAATTCACATAACCAAACCCATCTTGTTGTTGTTCCACAACAAATCCATAATCTTTCCATTTCTTTGTTTTCAGAACCCAATCCGGTATTTTCCCCGATAATCTATTATTGGTCAGCATAGGGGGATATCCTGGAAGATCATCTCTCCATATCTCAAACGGTAGTTCAGTAATGTTATTATTATCACATTCTATGACATACTTGCAAGACATTGCAAACTCTATAGGAAACATTCCTTCAAACTGATTCTGTGAAAGAATACAAAATTCCAATTTCTTCAATTGTCCAAGTTCTTTAGGTATTTCTCCTCCAATCTTTGTTTGGGTGAGAACCAAATTTTCCATTTTACTTAATCTATACAGCCCATTAGGCAGTTTGCCAGAAAGATCTACCTCTGCAATACGAAGCTTTTTTAGTTCCGTAAGCTCTGTAATTTCCATCGGAATGCTTCCTGTAAGCTTTACTCTCATAAGCACAAGTGATTGCAACTTCTTTAGCTCCCCTATCCAAGGAGGAATAGAGCCATAAAGAGTTCCTTCCAAAAAGCTCAGTTTACGTAACTCTGTAAGTTGTCTCAATTCCTCCGGAAAGATACAATCCTTTGTGATTTCTGAAATCTCAAGACTCACTACACGATACTCATTATGAAGAGTGTCTAATTCATATTTTAGTTCTCCTTCGGTTTTAAAATTATCTTTTCCCGGTTTGAAATCTGTCATTTTCTGATAAATAGATAGGACTGCCAAACTATCATTTACATTTAATCGCGGAGGTGATTTTACAAGAGATACTGGTGCTTCTTTACTACAACTCACTAATAAAAAGAGCAATAGCAGATTAAACAAGGCTTTCATATATCATTTATTAAAAAGTTAAATATATAAAGATTAAATTCCTGTTGGCAAATATAAGATTAAATTCTATTTTAAAAGAAAAGGAGAAAAAAATCTCCGCCTCTATCCTTATTCAGAGATAGAGGCGGAGATTATATTTTAAGACAGGTTTATCTGTGTCTTACTTATCGCCACGAATAGCTGCGATACCCGGAAGAATTTTTCCTTCTATAGCTTCCAAGAGTGCTCCACCACCTGTAGAGATGTAAGATACCTGTTCTGCCATACCGAACTTGTTGATACAAGCTACAGAATCTCCTCCGCCTATGAGAGAGAATGCTCCAGCCTTGGTAGCTTCTGCTATAGCTTCTGCTATAGCACGTGAACCGCCTTCGAATTTTTCAAATTCAAATACACCTGCCGGACCGTTCCAAAGGATAGTCTTTGCACCGGCAATAGCAGCCTTAAATTCTGCAGCAGTAGCAGGACCTGCGTCCAATCCCATCCAGCCTGCCGGTATATCATTGTCCGGACAAATCTGTGTATTGGCATCTGCGGCAAACTTATCTGCAGCGATACAGTCGCTACCCAATACCAATTTCACACCTTTCGCCTTTGCCTTGGCTATGATATCCAATGCCACTTCCAGCTTATCATCTTCTACCAGTGAGTTTCCGATGTTTCCACCTTGTGCCTTAGCAAAAGTGAAAGTCATACCGCCACACAAGATAAGGGTATCTACCTTGTCCATCAGGTTTTCTATGATTCCTATCTTGGTAGAAACTTTGGATCCTCCCATAATGGCAGTAAAAGGACGTTTGATATCCAAGAGTACGGCATCTACAGCCTTTACTTCTTTCTCCATAAGGTAACCGAGCATCTTATGGTCTGCATCGAAGAAGTCCGCTATCACAGCTGTAGAAGCGTGTTTACGGTGCGCTGTACCGAAAGCGTCCATCACGTAGCAATCTGCATAAGAAGCCAGTGTGCGAGCAAATTCTTTTTGCGCACTCTTCATAGCTTTCTTTGCTTCTTCGTAAGCCGGATCTTCTTTCTCTATATCTACCGGTTTACCCTCTTCTTCTGCATAGAAGCGCAAGTTTTCCAAGAGCAAAACTTCTCCGGCTTTCAAGGCTTGTGCTTGTGCTGTAGCCTTAGCACAATCTTCTGCAAACTGTACAGGCACGCCCAAGCGTTCTTCTACGCCTTTTACGATTTGCTTCAAAGAGTATTTTGCATTTACTTTACCTTTGGGTTTGCCCATATGGGACATAATGATTAGCGCACCACCATCTGAAAGAATTTTCTTCAGTGTAGGTAGGGCACCACGTATGCGAGTGTCGTCTGTAATCTTTCCGTTTTCGTCCAAGGGAACATTGAAGTCTACACGAACGATAGCTTTCTTCCCTGCAAAATTGAATTTGTCAATGGTCATCATAATGGTTTGTATTGTTTTGATGTGATTATTGTTTACTACGGTATTTATACTCTTCCCGTGTAAATAGCTTGTTATCCGATACAAAGTTAGAAATAATAGAAATAGAACAGAGTTTTTATACCAAGAAAGTAATGGTAGCGATAGCTATAGTTTATTTCGTGCCGAAGTTTACATAAACTTCCGCTATAGTTTATATAAACTTCCATCGTGGTTTATATAAACCGAAGCACGAAATAGAAATTGAAACTGTCTGCTATGCCTTTTCTCCTACAAAGCCCTTATATTTGTGTCCTTCATTCAATTAAATAAAACTACACATGAAAATCCCTCGCATTCACATGGCACTGCTCCTCTGCGTCGCATTGGTAAGTGGCAGTTGCACCCAAGAAACTACTCCTGAAATACCCTCGTCTCCAAAAATCGGAATCCTATCCGACACGAGTACAACCAATACTTTAGAAGAAGTACCTGCTGTACAAAGAGGAGATATGCACCAGATCAGTTCCTCATGGATGAAATATGTAAACGATGCCGCACTGCTCCGAAACCTCACCATAGTAGGTACACACGATGCCGGAGCTTCTGTTGCTACCGGCTCTTGGGCTTCACTCAGACCCTCCAAAACGCAGTATGGAAGTATTTCCGAGCAACTCAATAGTGGCGTCCGTTACTTGGATATAAGAATAGATTGGTGGCCGGGATACAATAAGTTTTATGTTTATCATGGCACTATCTATCAGCATAAAGAATTGGAAGCAGATGTTTTAAGACCTATCCAAAACTTTCTCGTAACCAACCCTACAGAGACCGTATTCGTTACTTTCAAGAAAGAAAACGATGGGGACAGAGATGAATGGGCAAGAGAGCTGCAACGTACCCTCGCACAGTATAAAGAAATCATAGCTCCCAATTGGGGAAGTACCACTGCCATCGGAGAGGTGCGTGGAAAAATGCTTACCATTACACGAGATATTGAGGTAGAAGGTGCTGCATTTCTCACAGGTATAGGAAACAACAAAGTAACCCCTTCTGCCTTTTTGTATACCCCACAAGCAGAAAGAACTTATCAAAGATCTGCTATCTATTATACAGACGATTATAAAAGCAGTAAATCTGTGAAAATAGAAAACTTGAAACAAGCCATAGAACTCTCCAATGTCCCTTCTTCCGGAGAACTGCCACTCTCTGAACATTGGTTCATTACGGGAGCGAATTTAGCCGGACTTAATCCTTATGGATATGCTTCTACCGTGAACGATGCATTACAGCAAATGTTGTCTCAAAAAGTCAGCACAGGTATCCAACAAACCCAAATTCCTCAGCGCATAGGTGGTATTTTACTGATAGACTATGCCTTGGATACTCCGGGATTGAAGATATTGGATATAGCTATGTATCATACGCTTTTGGTACATAACACCGCTTATAGAGAAAGAGAAGTAACTCTCCGTAGATAACAAGACCGAGAACTCGTTTCATCATAATAAAAATAAGCTGTGGTAGACTCTTTGATACCACAGCTTATTTTCTTTCTCCACTAATAACCCAACCGCTTGGCATGATGGAGATAGGTATCTATGTCTTTGTCCCCTCTGCCGGAAAGCGTAGCCACAACTACATCTGTAGGAGCAAACTTGATTTTGGAAAGTGATGCTATGGTATGTGCAGATTCTATAGCAGGAAGTATTCCTTCTTTTCTGTTCAGTTCGTAAGCTGCCGTAAGTGCTTCATCGTCTGTTACGGTTACCACATCTGCACGCCCTGTCTTGACCAATGTAGCGTGAAGTGGTCCCACGCCCGGATAGTCCAAACCAGCAGAAATAGAATAAGGAGGCAGAGGATCGCCTTTTTCGTCTTGCATCATAAGGGATTTACTTCCGTGCAAAACACCTTCTTTCCCTAAGGTGAGTGTAGCAGCGGTGGCTCCTGTTTCCAATCCTTTTCCTGATGCTTCTGCAATAGTGATTTTTACGTCCTCGTCCGATAAGAAATGGAAGAAAGTTCCTGCCGCATTGCTTCCTCCCCCTACGCACGCCACCAAATGAGTGGGTTTCTCCACACCTGCCACTACAGGTATCTGCATTTGTATCTCTTCGCTGATGATGGCTTGAAGTCTGCTTACCAAATCCGGATAAGGGTGTGGACCTACAGCCGACCCCAACAGATAGAAAGTTTCTTCCGGAGCTGCACACCATTCCATAAGAGCCTCATTCACGGCATCTTGCAAGGTTTGCTCTCCGCTGGTGGCAGGAACAACCGTTGCTCCCAAAAGGCGCATCTTTTCTACATTCAAGTGTTGTCTTTCCATATCTACAGCCCCCATATAAATGGTACAAGGAAAACCGAAAAGCGCACAAACAGTAGCAGTAGCCACACCGTGCTGACCGGCACCGGTTTCTGCTATGATACGCTTTTTCCCCATATGCTTTGCCAAAAGGATCTGCCCGATGGTATTGTTTATCTTATGTGCGCCAGTGTGATTCAAGTCTTCTCTCTTGAGGAAAATTTTACAACCGCATTTCTCACTTAACGAAGGGGACAGATAAAGAGGAGAAGGTCTTCCCACATAGTTCTTCAGCAGTGCCCGATACTCGGTTTGAAAAGCTTCGCTATCTATGATTTCCCGATAGCAAGCCCGCAGTTCTTCTACGTTCTTTTCCAATGGTGCCGGCACAAAAGCTCCTCCAAACTCTCCATAATAACCTCTTTCGTCTACGTAAAAATCTTTTTTCATTTTGATAGTGTTTATATAAGTGTATAAAAAAAGTCAGCTTGCCGTAATGAGCAAGCTGACTTCTATCTATGTTATTTATATTCTTTCTGAGATGACTAAAGTATATGATGCCTTGCCTTACGACTGCCGAAGTAGTAAGTTACGCCACCACAATATACTTTGTTGTTGTTTCATCTTTTTGTTATTCGTTTGTTCAGAGCAAAGGTAAAGTGTTTTTTCTTTTCTGCAAGAGGTTACATTCCATTTTTATCATGGTTTATTTGCTTACACTTTATTCTTTGTTCAATTTGCTATGCTTAAGCACCTTTGCATCTACATAGAAACTTATTTCCTCCACTATATTACTACAGTGATCTCCTATACGCTCCATCTTTCTGATAAGGATAATAAGACGTAAGTAGTAAGCGGCATTCTCCGGATTTTTTTGTGTGTATCGTGTCAATACTTCTACAGCATTATGGTAGAAAGCATCTATCTTGTTATCTTCTCCTATGACCTTTCCTGCGAGTTTGGTATTTTCAGATTCCAACGCCACATAGCAATCCGAGAGCATAGCAATCAGTTGGCTAAAGGCGGTTTCTATACCCAAGTCCTCAAAGAGTTCTTTGTCTGTAGTGCCTTCTTCGTCTATGACAAAGCGGGCTATACCTGCAGCAAAATCTCCTATCCTTTCCAAAGTATTGGTTATCTTCATAATAGAAAGAATGAGTCTTAGGTCTACAGCCACAGGACTATAGAGAGCTATATAGTTCTCACTATCACTGTCTATCTTGAGTTCAAAGACATCTACACGCTTCTCTCTACTGGAAACTTCTCTTGCCAATTCCACATCGTGTTCTATGAGTGCTTTTTGTGCTTTTTCCAGTTGTGAGATAACAAGTTTCCACATTTGGCTTACTTCTTCTCTCAGCTCCAGCATTTCTTTCTCTGTATGTTTCATATTCTTTTCTTTCTAAGGGTGATGAATTATCCAAATCTTCCGGTAATATAGTTCTGTGTAGCTTCTTTCTGTGGGTGCAGGAACATATCTTTGGTATCACTAAATTCTACCAGTTCTCCCAGCATAAAGAAGCCCGTTTTATCACTCACACGCGCAGCCTGTTGCATATTGTGGGTAACAATCACGATGGTGTAGTCCTTTTTCAGCTCGTAGATAAGTTCTTCTACCTTGGACGTAGAAATAGGGTCTAATGCAGAAGCTGGTTCGTCCATAAGTAACACCATAGGAGAAACAGCCAAGGCACGTGCTATACAGAGGCGTTGCTGTTGTCCTCCGGAGAGTTCATAGGCAGACTTTTTGAGTTTATCTTTCACCTCGTCCCAAAGGGCTGCTTTCCGAAGCGATTCCTCCACCCTCTCCTCTATAAAGGCTTTGTTTCCCATATCGTTTACACGCAGTCCGTAAGCCACATTCTCAAAGATAGACTTCGGAAAAGGATTAGGCTTTTGGAAAACCATACCCACATTCTTTCTCAGTTCGTCTATAGCGATGGATTTACTGTAAATATCCATTCCATTTACAAGACATTTCCCTTCGAGACGTGTATCCGGGATAAGGTCATTCATTCTATTGAATAAACGGAGAAAGGTAGATTTACCACACCCCGACGGACCAATAAAAGCCGTTACAGTATTGGCTTCCATTTTCATACTGATACCTTTCAAGGCGTGGAAGTCCCCATAATAGAAGTCTACGTTCTTAGCTTCAATCATATATCTGTGTTATTATTTAGTGTTTAAGTTTTTCCCGAATCTCTTTCGCAGATAAGTAGCCAAAAGATTCATCAATAATACGATGGTTATCAATACCAAGGCTGTACCATACGCTATAGGGCGAGAAGCTTCTATATCCGTTCCGCTGGTAGCTATCACGTAGAGGTGATAAGGCAACACCATCACTTGATCAAAAATGCTACTCGGCAGTTTAGGCAGGAAGTAAGCTGCTACTGTAAAAAGTACGGGGGCTGTTTCTCCCGATACACGCCCGATAGAAAGTATTATACCTGTAGTGATATTGGGTAATGCTGCGGGGAGTACAACTTTCGTGATGGTTTGTAGCTTAGATGCACCCAAGGCTCTACTTCCCGCTCTATAGCTCTCCGGCACTGCCCGAAGTGCTTCTTCTGTGGTACGAATGATAATGGGCAGTATCAATAAGCCCAAAGTAAATGAACCTGCCAAGATAGAATCTCCAAAATTCAAGGTATTCACGAATAAGCTCATACCGAAAAGCCCGAAGACGATAGAGGGAATACTACTCAGGTTATTGGTCATAATACGAATAAATCGTACTATCGTCCTATTCGTAGCATACTCGTTCGTATAAATAGCGGACATAATACCTACAGGTGTAGCAAATAGCATACTGCCTATGATCAAGCATACTGTTCCAACTATTGCCGGGAAAATCCCACCTGCTGTCATACCGTCTTTTGGCGCAGTGGTGAGAAATTCCCAACTAATAGCACCGACCCCATTGTATATTATAAACCCCAAAATCCAACAGAGCAAACCGACTACAAGGAGTCCCAATGCCCTAAAGAGCAAAAAAGCTATTTTCTGACTTGTTTTCTTCTTCATACATTTTCTTTGTTTACAAGTTCTATTCTTGCGCTCTTCTCTTGCCTATCATTTCCGCACTGATACTGATTACCATAGTGATGGCAAATAAGATACAGCCTAATAAGAATAAAGACCGGTAATGCGCACTGCCTGCGGGTACTTCTCCCAATTCTGCGGCTATAGTAGCCGGTATGGTACGCACGGGTTCAAATACATTGTGTGTAAGAATAGCGGCATTTCCCGTTACCATCAGTACAGCCATAGTTTCTCCTATAGCACGCCCTATCCCCAATACTACAGCAGCAGAGATTCCCGAGATAGAATAAGGGAGCACTACCTTATAAATAGTTTGCCACTGTGTAGCTCCCAATGCCAAGCTGGATTCTCGCATAGCACGAGGCGTATTACGCATAGCATCTTCTGCTACGGTGATGATGGTAGGCAGTGCCATAATAGCCAAGATAAGACTACCCGTAAAGGCTGTCTCTCCTACGGGCAAACCGAAAAGATCTTGCACCAAAGGTACCAATACTATCAGCCCGAAGAAACCATATACCACAGAAGGAATACCTGCCAAGAGTTCTATTACAGGTTTAAGGATACCACGCATTCTACGGCTTGCCAGCTCGGATAGGTAAATAGCCACTCCCAAGCCTAAAGGCAAAGCAATAAGAATAGCCACAATACTCACCAATAAAGTACCTCCTATGAGAGGCAACACACCGAACTGTGGTGCAGGTGTGGCAGTAGGCATCCACTGCATTCCCAAGAAGAAATCTTTCCACCCGATAGTACGGGAGGGGATCTTCTTTATATCCCCCTGCACGGCAGGTGCATACTGATCTGGAAGATAAGCCACTATGTTAGGGTGTGTAGCTATCACCTCCGCCAGCTTCTGTGGCAAGAGTTCGTAGTTCTCTCCCATTTCTTCCTCTTTGTACATCTTGAAAATGTCTTCTATACGGAATGTCATTATATCTCCAGACGTTCCTCCCACTTCTTCCCAGCGAGTTACGTCTTGGTCATAAATATCTTTTATCTGTGCTACACTCAGTGCCTCTACCTTATTGGTACTATGCACATAGAGTGAATATCCTTTTTCTACTGTAGGGGATTGGAATAGTCCAAAACCCTCTTTGAACAAGAAGACAATGATGAGCAATATAGTGATACCGGTGATAGCTCCACTTACCCGAAACATTCCTTCTACGATGGGTTCTATTATTTTTCTTGCCTGTTTCATGCTGTATATTGTTTCAGCGTACTGGTACGAAACCTATATTCTTTACTGTAGCCTGCCCCTCATCGGAAAGCAGGTAATCTATAAAGGGACGTACTTTTTTCTCGTCTTTCATCTCATAATAGTAATACATAGGTCGTACTACAGGATAAAGTTTCTTGCGTGCATTCTCTACAGAAGGGGCTACAAAAGTCTTTCCTCCATCGTAAGATACCTTTACTGGCTTTACTTTGGGATTGAGATAAGGAAGCCCCACATAACCTATAGCACCAGGAGTTTGTGCGATGGATTGTATCACAGCCCCTGTGGCAGGCATACTCATGATGCCATTCATATAATTCTTATTGTGCAGAAGACTTTCCCTGAAAAACTCATACGTACCACTGGAAGTTTCTCTGGCATAAGGAATAATCTTCATATCCTTTCCACCTAACTGTTTCCAGTTCGTAATCTTCCCTCTGAAAATGGCTTCTATCTGCTCACGAGTCAATTTTCCCACAATATTCCCCGGATGTACGATGATAGCCAAAGCATCGTAAGCCACTACTACTTCTACCACATTCTTTCCATCTGCTCTGAACTTTTGTTTTTCTGAGAATTTAATAGACCGAGAAGCCTGCGCTATTTCTGTAGTACCTGCGAGGAGGGAAGAAATTCCCACTCCACTTCCTCCACCTGTAACTACGAGGGTAGCATCATGCCGTTTCATATAGTCCTCTGCAGCTTTCTGAGAAAGCGGAAGCACCGTATCTGAGCCTTTTATCTTCTGTGCATAGAGTGTGTGGTTCAGCATACACAAGGCTATGACTGTAAGTAGGTTTTTCTTCATGCTTTTTATTTTGTGTACAAAAGTAAGAGAGAGTTGTTACGCTATTTTGTAGAAGTTGTTACGTTATGGTTAAGCTATGATATTTTCCTTATTCTGCTATTCCTCTTCTTCAAGGAAATCTCCCGAAGTAATAGCTCTGCACAGGTAAGTTGTAAACTTAAGCACGGAATATATAAACCTCCATGCAAGTTTATATAAACTATAGTGGAGGTTTACATAAACTTCGGTAGGGAATAGAGATTCTCTGCTTTATCACCCTAAACTCCTCTGCGAGAAAGTTTTTCTGCATTCTACGTGGGAAGATAGAAGACAAAGTAGAATTTCATAACCGAAAATCGTACTTTTGTAGGACTCCTTCCAAAAGGAAGTATTTACTATGCTATGTACAAAGAAATCGGACATATTTCTCTGTTAGTATCTTGCGCTCTATTGCTATACTTCACATCATCTTGAACTTTACTTCTTTTTATTTCCAAGATGTAATAGAACCTCGTGCACAAAATGAACTGTGGATACTACCATGAATAAGTTAGTAAATAGAGACGAACATTAAACTATAAGAGCAGAAAATGAACTGGCTAAAAAGTGTACACAATGATTTTGTAGCTTTAATGCAGTCGTGGCTTGCTCTTGAATGGCGTGGAATTACAGACGAGAATAAAGAAGGAGGATTGAGCGAGAAGAGAAAAATAGAATTACGAGAGAACTTTTCTTCAAAGAATATAAATTCTATAAAGCAAAAAGACAATGGACAAGAATAGTATATTACAATACAAATCATCGTTTGACAGCATCGTCCGATACGTTGAAAGCGACGATAAAAAAGAACAGATAGAAGTTTGGTTTGCACGCGAACTGCAAACGATATTAGGCTATGCGCGTTGGGAGAACTTTCTTGTAGCCATACACCGGGCAGTAGATTCGTGTAAAGCGCAAGGTATCAACGTTGATGACCATTTTCGTGAGGTCACGAAAATGGTCGAATTGGGTAGTGGAGCTAAACGAGAAGTCTCCGACTTCATGCTTACCCGCTACGCCTGCTACCTTATTGCTCAAAACGGCGATCCCAAGAAAGAAGAGCTTCCACCCGCAGAAGATATTAAGAAACTGCAACGCAAGGTTGCCCGAGATGAGAGAAAGATAGAGCACGCCTCACAAAAGCTGCCGAAAAAGACAGGTAAATAAACGGCGGAGAGTTGCTGTTGTCGCTTTGGAAACTTATACAAATAATATATAAGCAAACAGTCTTGTTATGAATCTTACACTCAGGTGAAATGAGAGTATCACCCTATCTACCGTTTGGTAGTGATAATTGCATTTTTTTGCTGAACTTCTAAAAGAAAGTATTTACTAAGCTACTTATAAAGAAGTTGGGCATATTCTTACTCAAGAGTTATCTGCTTGTTTTTGCAGGTACTTTCTTTATTTGCCTATTCATCTTCATGACGCAGTTCTTGTGGAAATATGTAGGCGAGCTGGTATTTTATATCAAAAACTTGCAAATACAGACATGAGGGCATAATTTTGTATTTGAATAGAAACTATAATAACACCCAATGGAGATATAGTTTACTCGTCCTCAGCCTTCAGAACTGAACGAAATTATTAGTATTGAAGAGCGTTGCTTCCCTCCTCACGAAGCAGCAAGCATAGATGCAATGGCAGAACGCATAGTTCTAATCGCTGATAGCTTTATTTTAGCCAAGAATAAAGCAGGTTCTATCATGAGGTATGTCGTAGGACCGGTAACGGAAGAACGATACATAACCGATGAGTTGTTTAGCCGTTCTACGCCTAATCCTCAAGAAGGAGGTTCCCAAACAATCCTCAGTTTAGCAACAAATCCTGATTTTCAAGGTTTAGGTGTAGCCAGTGCTTTACTTAAAGAATTGGAACGAGTGTGTCGTACGAAAAAACGAATAGGTATTTCTTTAACTTGCCTTGAACGTCTAATCCCTTTTTACGAACGCCAAGGGTATACCAATGAAGGAGTCTCGGCATCAGAACACGGAGGAGAAAAATGGTACAATCTTGTACGCATATTATAAATAAAGAGCTGAATATAACCTTTTGCTTATCCTAACAAGCAGAGCTGAAATGAATTGCACCCTAAAAGTTGAGCGGATTAAACATTATCAATAAATAGAAAGCCTTTAGCTTATTAAGTACACAGATGGGACTCGCATTGGAGTACCAAGCTTTTGGGGTATCATATGTATTCATCACGGAGCTCTTGCTTTCTATCTTCCTACAGAAAATCACTACAAACACTATTTTGTTTATCAAACCAACTACATCATAAAGAGGGTGCTTCCAAGTTTATCCCTTGAACAACACCCTCTTAAATTAGTGTACTAATAGCTAACAACAAGAAGTAGAAGAGCTAGTACATTTGCACGAAGTAGATGTACTTGTACATATGGACATCTCTGCTTGAGATACCACGACTTGTGCGTCAAGATTTGTAATTTGCATAATGATAAAATTTTTAAATTAAACACTATAGTAATAGCTGGACAAAGGTTCTCAATTAAAATGGAAGACACAACCTACAAAAAAGGTCCTTCCCATATAACTTTGCATATAGCTCTTGGAATAATCCTCATTGTAATAAATAGCACTATGATTCTTCTCGTTAAATAAATTCGTAAAACACAGAAAAACAGATGCTTTAGCAAAGCTAAAACTAACATCCTTAGATATATTAACACTCAGATTTAGATACCGTTTGTATTGAGCAGAATTGATCTGTTTAGAATAAATAGGAATATAGTAATTATATTTACTGTCAAAAGTAGCATACTCCACAGGAGTGTAATAAGTACCTGGTCTATTCCATAATAACAATGCTATATTTAGAAACTTAGGATTCTCATAGTTCAAAGTGCTTTTTATGAAATAATTAAGCTTGTCTTCCCCTTTATATTTTCTCCCTGAAAAGGAATAGTATGTATTCAAATAAATATTAGAAATAGACCATGATACATTTTTTAGCAATTGTATTTTTAATGAAGCCTCAACTCCAAATATATATTTCTTATATGCTCCTCTCATTGGAGCTCTCTTGCTCACTCCTTCTTCATCTTTTAAATATAAAGCTACATGCCCATTCAATCCATTTTTTTGATAATCATACTCAATACAAAACTGTCTACACCACATTTTTGAGTATCTTTGGAGTATGCTTTCGTTATAATTATACATGCTAAGACTTGCTGCAGACAATAAAACCTTATGGCATGCATTTGTATACTTCAAACTAATGTTTGCATTGAATACAGGTTTATTTCCTTTAGCGAAACTATATTTCGCTCCTAACAAAGCACTATAATCCCCAAGAATAAATTTAACGGAAGCATAGGGTGTTAATTGCATCATACGTCCCTTTTCAGTACCTACCCAATCTTCTGTATAATTAGAAACAGTCTTGAAATTGGAAACTATACTATTCACTCCTAATTTGAACTGTAACTGTTCATTTATAAATTGAGAATAGGATATTGCCCCATATAGATAATTGCAATATTCTGTCATAGCCAAATCGTAATACTTTACGTTTGTTTTAAGGTGAGAGTAAGAAAAATCCGCTTTCAATTTAAACCCAGCATAATAATATTCATAATTAACGATGTTATTGAAAAAGGAGGATTTATTCAAATAACCAGCTTCTTTATTTAAATATAGTATTGGGTAATCTCCATCTTCTTTCATGTAAGAAGAGAAAAAAGAATATTTTGAGTCTTTCAAAGTTTTATTATAACGTCCCCCTATATCATAACTATGATAATGATTTATTTCCTTGGTTTTGTTCATCTTTATGAATGGATATAAATCTGTATAAGATATATATGATTCCCAAAATCCATTGTTGAGATTCTTCGCTACAGAAAGGCTGGAGCCTACAGATGATAGAAAAAAGGTCTTCTTATCTTTCACCTCTGTATTTAGTTGCATATTAACACTTCCCGAAGCTGCATTCTCAAATTCTATTGGAGAATTTGAAGCATAAATTGACTCGGATCCTACAAATGCTGTATTCATAGATGAAGAACTTGCAATGGAGTTATTGACATAATTACCCTTTGTTGGGAAAAATAGAGGAATACCATTGATATACACCATCGTATATCCCATAGAACTTCCTCTGAGTGACGGTTTAGCACTTTCATGGGTATTTGTAGAAGCTACAGTAGAAAGCACAGCATTTAAAGGATCTGCCTGTGACATAGGAGAAATCAAAATTTCAAGTTGGCTATACGATTTCATCGGGAAGTCACTACTAAACTCTTTACTTCTGAATACCATAACATCATTTATCCCCACAGACTTCTCTGTCATTATAACTTGATTGTTCTTTTGTAAATCATGAACAGAAACTCTTAATTCATGAAAACCTATAAATGAAAAAATGATGGTATCTTGTTCCTGAACATCTGATATTAGAAAACACCCCATATTATCACTAACAGCAAACTTATCCTTAGAGTTTGCTACATATACTAATACTCCAGACATTGGTTCTCCTTTTGTCAGGATAACACCATGAACGTCAGAGGACAAAGCTTGTACATGAATTGTAGCAAACAACACAATAAGAATAGCCCAACAGCGCATAAATGCTTAAAGTTTATTCTTTAACCTAATAATATCCAAAGCCCCGGGATACAATTCAAGAGCTTTCTGATACATTTCTTTAGCCTTAACCTTTCTGCCTGTTTCTACATAATATTGAATCAGTGTTGAATAAGCGTCTACAATACCCCACGTTGGAGAAAAAGGCTTCTGTGAGTTCCTCATACTAATAGCTTTAAGCAGAAATAATTCTGTCTTCTTTTTTCCTCCATACTCTTTGGGGGTATAATAGTCATAATAACCATTAACATAGTATGCTCTTGGATTTGAACGATCTAATTCTATTGCCATTTTCAAGCTATTATTGAGCTTATCCAAAAAGACAAACATATCTTGCCTCTTTACGAATTGGAAATAAAATATTTGTTCATAGGCAAGCAAGCTATAGTATTCAGAGGTTTTTTCGTGATTTTTCTCGAGATAACTTATAGCTTCTTCTACATACTTTTTCGAAATTTCCCAATCTCCTCCTTTAAATACAGAAATAGACTTTTTGTAATACAAATATGAAATCCAGTACTGATAATGAGATTTCATATTCTCTGATTTCTCTGTATTATACATGGAAAGCAAAGCCTTTTCAGTGTCTTGATATGCTTGGGGATTCTTAAAAGAAGCAATAAAACAACTATCAATTTTAGACTCTATCCCTTCAAGTATCTTTACTTGTTGGGCAGAAAGTGTATTGACACACAATACGACTCCTATAAAGAACCAAACTATTTTTTTCATAACCTAACGTATAAATTTTATTTTCTTTAAAATCTTCACAAAAACAAGAACTAATACAAGAACCCAACCCAAACTATACAGTAAACCAATAGGGTTACCACGCATGAAGTCTAACACACTTCGTAGGGGGAAGGCATATCCTATAATATCAAAAAAGGCATTTGCTTTGGTCAAAACAAAAAAAGCATCGGAAAGAAAAATGCTCAACATATAATATAATCCTATGATGCCTTGATCCTTATTATCACGTAGTCCCCAAAAAGATATGGACAGACCTATGAGTGAATAAATAGTAAATATCAAAATAATTCCAAGTACATAACGCAGAAAGGCACCATAACTTGGTGAAAAATCAAATATACTATAAGATACTGCCATGAGCAACAACATGGAGAAAAGAACAAAGATGATCCTTGCAACGATAAACCCACCAAACAAATAGAGCATCTTTACTGGATAACCTTGAAAATATTTAATAATATTCTGAGAGTAATACTTTTTTATTACGGGACCTACAGCATAAAGAGCATCACTACAAACCATACTCCCTATAATACCAGGCAGAAAGAATTCAGCATAATCTGCATTAATATGAAAAGCAAAACCGAAAATAACAAATAGTATAGGAGAAAGTACTATTGTAAAGAAGATGGATTCAGGAACTCTGCAAGACATCAAAAACTGATAATAAAATAACGCTACAAACTTTTTCATAGAGAGACTTATTTAGTGATATAATTATATACATCTCTTAGGGTAATGGGCAGAATGGATAAGTTTGAGATATGATTGTTATTGAATTTAAGAAGTAGCTCTCTTTTTTCTTCATCTGTTGTGTAATAAAATATATACTCATTATTGAGCTTATTGTGAACCCAATAGGGAATACTATCCAATAATAGAGCCTGTATCTCGGACAAAACAATTTTACCTTCAAAAGGGCAATACTTGCCTATCAATTCAGAAGCGGGAGTTGGATTATTAAGTATTTTTCCATCTTTGATAAACATAACTGCATCTGCATGTAAGGTTACTTCCTCCCAAATGTGAGTCGTAAAAATAACCGTGCATTCCATACAAGATATAGTGTCCCAAAAAAGATGCCTTGAATTAGGATCAAGCCCATCTAAAGGCTCGTCCATAAAAACTACTTTCGGCTCAAAGAATAGAGAGGCGTATATTCCTAATTTTTTGTTTTCTCCTTTTGAAAGTACTTTCAGCTGCTTATCAAACAATTCATATAAGCAGAACTTCTCCAAGAGAGCATTATCTACCTTATGATTATAAATAATAGAAAGTAATGATACGATCTCACGAACCGTTAATAATGGAAAAGAGGCGAACACATCATACAATATGCCATAAGGACCAGATTCGTGTACCTTTTCAATAAAACTATTCTTATCAAAATCACACACAATATTGCCCAAAATCCCATCAAACAAAAGGCTTTTACCTGAGCCATTTACTCCCAATATGGCTAATTTCTGATTCTCCTGAACAGTAAATGAAATGTTATCTAAAAGAATCTTAGAACTAAGTCTGTAAGAGAGGTTTACTATTTCAAATTCTTTTCTATTCATAACTGCGTTTCCCTATTACAATCGTATTTTGAATGGATTCTAACTGCCCATCAATACCCAAGAACTCCTCTATGTCGCTATCATGATATCCTCCAAGCATACAACAGCCTAAATCCAGAGCTTCTGCTATCAAACTCATAGTCTGTCCTAGAAATCCAACCTCAAGTAACATAAATCTATATCCACGCTCACCATATTTAATATATAGACGATCAATAAAAGCTGTGGTAAAGATTACACAACTCACGTCTTTAGAATTAATATATGGATCCGCTCCAGAGTGCTTCTGTATCACATCCAAGAAATCTCCATATTTTACTACTTCTATAGAATTATCATCTGGACTGTAATGATATAACCCTTTAGGTAGTTGGGAGTTTATAGTTACAATATATATCTCACATGCAAAAAGACCTCCCCCTGAAGGTACAGGTCTAAATTTCCATGCCACTCCCTCATTAATACTCTCCTTACGATTTATTCCATACGAATACCTCAGGATATAATACAATTCTTTTAATGAAATATTATAGGGTGTGTACTTCCTTGTGCTCTTTCTTGATCTTAATACATTAAATATATTTACATTCACCAAACTATCTTCGTAATCATTAAGATAGAATTTCTGGTGCCCTTCATATCTCTTAAAAGGCTGAGCTGCTCGTTTTAAAACAAATGGGTGATAAAAACCAAATGTCAATTTTGACAGTTTTTTTACGTCAAGCACGTCGTACTTGGAATCAATCAAATACTGCATACACAAAGATGATTCATACTTACGAACATTATATATAGATGAGTCTTTCTTGCGTATCTTATCCAGTACGCTTGCTGTTAAAGTATCTTTGTTCATTATATTGATCTTTTACTTTTAAAGTTTTAGCACAGAGTGTCAAATAGTTCACATTTCACGGGAAAGGGTGAGGTTTGATCGTCAAGTCATCAAATGATAGTTTTGTAAATCCCATTTTCTCTGGTACTTCAAACAATCTATTTCCTCCAAGATAGTATCTACCATAAGCACCATTAAGTGGAATAAGTTGAGGACATATAACTCGAATCACTTTGAAGTTCTCTTCAGCAATATCCTCAGTAGTGATATCTTTGCAATATATATCAAGTCCTAAGTCTTTAAAGATTTTCAGTATACTTTTAATCTTGGAACTAGAGCTCATTTCACTTTCTTCTTCATATGCTACAGATTTACTTTCTGACCTTTCTATCCATTTTCTAAAGATCTCTTGCTCCTCAGGGTGTCTAGTATAGTATATGCTATGATCCTCAAAAGATTTCAGTTCACTTAAATCATCCATCTTCTTTTCATTCTCTTTTAGTAAAAAACGGTAATAAGGAACAGATTGACATAATTCTAAAATTGTTTTATTGATAGCAGCAGTATATGTCATCCTCGTTGCTGCAGAAAAAGCTACGAATTTTCCAAAATCATGTTCACCTTCTAATATACCGACTATTGAAGGCACTTTAATATCAGTTGTCATGTCAAAAAGATGTAGTTTCATATGTGATGGAATTATCTTTTCAACATTCTTCTTTAACTTACCTTGTATCTTTATTTTAGGGAGTTCTAGTTGTCCCATCCAACTAATCATAAATGCGTCCCTTTCAATCACTTCATATATAGCATTAAGAAAAGCATCATAATAATTCGTATGGGCTGCAAAGCCTGTAGATATTTGTTCAGATATATGTATTTTCCCTTTTGTAAATGGCATATATATAAAAGTTGAAGGACATAAGACCTCTTTTCGACTTAATACATCATAAACCTTGTCCCAATAAACTACAGTATCATTAGTAAAAGGTTTGAAAGGAAAAGAATTTTCTTGGTATTGGTAATTATGAAACAATGAAAATGAAGATGGACAAATCGCATCATAACCACGAGCTATTAAATCCGTATAAGAAGATTCTATCATCGTTTCTAAGTTATAAAAGGTAGGACAATAACGCTCTACTCCCTCACCAATAGCCGATAAAACTGCTTCTTCTAACTCAAATCCACAACCTCCACTTTTACCGGCATAATACTCGCCATTCAGAACTTTTGTTTCACAATTATACGCAGAGACAGCCTTGATTTTTGGATCTGAGTTGAATTTTTCAACGTTGCCTATATGAGTGAGAATCCCTGTCATCTCGGATACAAAATTTAGGGATCGTTCCAATTTCATATGTGAACTTTCTATTATCATATCTCAAATTTTTATAGTATTTCCAATGTTATAGGGTCAAGCCATGGAGCACATGCATTATTCATTTTTATGCTACAATGAGGGCAAAATGGAACCTTATAAAAACGATGCCAATTTGTTGTTAAATCATCAAAATTTATTTCATATAATTGTTTGTAAGTATAAGGGAAGCTATAATCCATAACAAACTTTTTACATTCTATGATTGCTATATTATAAACAATGTTATAATTGCTAAAATTCATTCTTCCGATATGGCTATTTCTCAAATTCTCAACAAGCCATTCATCATAAAGTTCCAATTCCTTATAATTTATAAAGGTTGATTTGATCCTTTTTTCAAAACAAGAATAACATCCTGTTTTTTCACCACAAAATAAAGGTCCAACAAAACCACGATTATGTCTAAAGCAAGAAATCAAAAGCCACGCCTTATTTAATGATAAAGCTATTTTGTTATAGCGGCTTAAGAAGAAAGGGTTATAGCTAGTTTTATCAACTATAGTAAAGTCTTTCTTAAATAGAAAATCTCTGATTTCATCATCTGTAGTATCTTTATCGTACCTTAAGAAAGATAAATTTGTTTTAGCTAACTCTGAGTTTGAAGCTATATCATATGCTATTTTGTTATTTTTAGTAATAACTACACCTATATTTTTTTTATAAAACTCTTCGTCAATACCAAAGTTACTATCATATATATTACCTTCAGATAAAGAACTTTCGTCATTATAGTGTAAAAAACCATTTTGTTTTAATGTAAAGAAAAAATCTAAGATTTCGCTAAACTCATACTTTTCCTTAAACTGTCTTACTATTTTAGAATAATCTTCCGAAGAATTCAATAAGGACTCAAACATACATTTCTTTTTATCATTCTTATCGAACTCCACCTTAAACATTCTTCCTGCACTATGCAACTGATAGCATTGGTCAGAAATTTTAATTACGTCAAAATGTCTTTTTATCATCGGATCAATGATTTATTATCTTTAGTTTAGTTCCTAATAAGGCATCTGTAAAAAGAATTGAGAATAAACTCTTTGCAGGAAAAATAAACGCCCACAAAAGCAAATAGAGAATATAACTATAAGCTTAAATAGATTAGAAACCGAAAAAAAATATTGCTAATTTATTCAAAAGAAAACTTGTGGAAATGAAAGAAAAATTCCCACTCTACGTCAAACTCCACGAATTGGAAGAATCTTGACCACTATCTGTAAAGTATATGTATGTAAAAATGTCATAAACAATCGCTTTACGGATTACACTTCAAAGTTATGACCCGCAAATGACGTACACAAGTGGATAATAAAAAAAATGCTATAATTTCTTTTTTTTTAACACCTCAAAAAAAAGAGCAACATAAAATCATAAGCCTCAGATTTTCATTCTATACTTTCTGACACTTTAGTTTATTTCACAGCAATGAGTAATAAAAACAATCTTATTATTTCTTTCGGATATATAGATGTTTCTTTCTTCCCTATAATCTGAGAACTATACTCAAAGCATACGTTTTTATATGGAAAATCGTACTTTTGCAAGACTTCTAATAGGAAGTGTTTACTATGCTACGTATAAAGAAACTGGACATATTTCTGCTGAAGAGTTATCTGCTTGTGTTTGCAGGTACTTTCTTTATCTGCCTATTCATCTTTATGATGCAGTTTTTATGGAAATACGTAGACGAACTGGTGGGAAAAGGACTCTCTTTCGATGTCTTTGCACAGTTTTTCGTATTGGCAGGTATCACACTCATTCCTATGTCTTTGCCTCTGGCTATTCTTTTGGCATCACTTATTACTTTCGGGAATTTCGGTGAACGGTACGAGTTACTCTCTATGAAGGCGGCAGGCATTTCTCTTTTACGCATATTACGCCCTATCGCCCTACTCTGCACCTTCTTAGGCTTTACTTCTTTTTATTTCCAAGATGTAATAGGACCCAGCGCACAAAAAGAACTGTGGACACTGCTTATTTCTATGAAGATGAAAACCCCGGAAGTAGAAATCCCGGAGGAGGTATTCTACAATGATATGGACGGGATAAACATCTATGTAAAAAAGAAAGACCCTCAAACGGGAGAATTGAAAGATGTGCTTGTTTACGATTTCAGAGAAGGCTTTGAGAACGCACGCATCGTATGGGCAGAAAGAGGAAAACTGGAAATGTCCGCAGATAACCAGTTCATCGTGCTACACTTTTATAACGGAGAGCAGTTTGAAAACCTCAGAGAACAGGCTGGGCTATCCAATAACGTACCTTATAGAAGAGAAACTTTCAAAGAAAAGCACGCTATCATACCGTTTGACACGAATTTCAATAAGGTAGACGGCAACTTCCTCGATGAACGTGCAGATACCAAAGGTATGGAACGTATCAATCTTGCCATAGACTCTCTTACACACTATGCAGACAGCGTAGGAAGACTCTACTACGACCGTACAATGCAACAAAATGTCTTTCGGGACAGAGTGCCTACCACAGAGGTAGCAGAAGTTTCCACAGCCCCACTTCGCTTGGACAGCATCTTTCGGAGCTTAAACAGAGAAAAGAAACTCAATGTCCTCCAACAAGCCTCTATGGAAGCCCAAAATATGATGAATATGGGAGAAGTGGAAGGTTACACACTGGTAGAAACAGAGAAAAACATACGTTCGCATATCTCTGCGTGGCATAGAAAATTCACCTTGTCTTTGGCTTGTTTGCTGTTCTTTTTTATCGGCGCACCATTGGGATCTATCATCAGAAAAGGAGGGTTGGGTACCCCTGTCGTGATTTCCGTCTTGTTCTTTGTTTTGTATTACATTATAGACACAGGGGCTATGCGTATTGCCAAAACAGGTGGTATGAGCCCTATCTTAGGTACGTGGATCAGCTCTTTGGTATTGGCTCCCATCGGGTTTTTCCTTACTTATAAATCCAATAGAGATTCTGTAGTATTCAATATAGACACCTATACCTATATGATACGCAGGTTCTTCGGTATAAGAGGCAAAAGACACATAGCAAGGAAAGAGGTCATCATCTACGAACCCGGTCCTACTTGTGCCACTAAGTTATCCGAACTATCTACGGCGTGTAACCAATATCTCGCACTGCACCTCCAAAAAATCACTCCGAACTATATCAAGCTCTTTTGGTACAATGACCAAGAGGCTGAAGTTCGCCATATAGTAGAAGATATGGACAAACTGATAGAAGAACTGAGCAACACAAAAAATGCTCATATTATCAATGCACTGAATAAATTTCCTTATCTTGCCTCCAATGCGCATCTATTGCCTATCCGACAGAGATGGCAGAGTGTACTATGCGGAGTATTCTTCCCCATAGGTATTTGCTTGTGGGTACGCATATGGAAGTATAGAAAACGCTTGAAAAAAGATCTACAGACTATTATTTCTACAAATCAAACCATCATAGAATTATTACAAACCCCAATATAATATGGAAAATTTCAAACTTAACACTATAGAAGAAGCCATAGAAGACTTCAAAGCAGGAAAACTCCTCATCGTAGTAGACGATGAAGACCGTGAAAACGAGGGAGACCTCATTATGGCAGCGGAACTCATCACGCCGGAGCAAGTAAACTTTATGTTACACAATGCCAGAGGCTTGCTTTGTGTACCTATTACCATATCACGTTGTAAAGAATTGGACCTGCCTAAACAAGTAGAAAGCAATACTTCTATGCTCGGTACTCCTTTTACGGTAACTGTAGATAAGTTGGAGGGCTGCACTACGGGAGTATCCGCCGCAGACAGAGCCGCTACAATCCGTGCCTTGGCAGACCCCGCATCTACTCCGGAAACATTTGGTAGACCGGGGCATATCAACCCCCTTTATGCACAAGACAAAGGCGTCCTACGCAGAGCAGGACACACCGAAGCCGCAGTAGACTTGGCACGTTTAGCCGGATTATACCCGGCAGGCGCACTTATGGAGATAATGAACGAAGACGGAACTATGGCACGTATGCCGGAATTGATAGAGTTCGGCAAGAAGCATAACCTGAAAATCATTTCTATAGCAGACCTCATCTCTTATAGACTGAAACAAGAATCACTCGTAGAAAAAGGAGTAGAAGTACATATGCCTACTGCCTACGGAGATTTCCGTCTTATTCCTTTCAAACAAAAAAGCAACGGTTTGGAACACGTAGCTCTCATCAAGGGAGAAATTCGTCCGGATGAACCTATTTTGGTACGTGTACATTCTTCTTGCATCACAGGAGATATATTTGGTTCTAAACGTTGCGATTGTGGAGACCAGCTACACAAAGCAATGGAACTTATAGAGAAAGAAGGAAAAGGAACTATCATCTACCTGAATCAAGAAGGACGCGGCATAGGTCTGATGGACAAGATGCGTGCCTACAAGCTACAAGAAGAAGGTTTGGATACAGTAGATGCCAATCTACATTTGGGACACAACGCCGATGAAAGAGACTATGGTGTAGGTGCACAAATTATGCGTGAAATAGGTATTCAGAAGATGCGCCTCATCACCAATAATCCCGTGAAACGTGTAGGACTGGAAGCCTATGGACTGGAAATTGTAGAAAATGTTCCCATAGAAATCACTCCCAACAAGTACAATGAAAGATACTTGCAAACAAAAAAAGAAAGAATGGGACACACCCTGCATTTCAAGAAATAAACGAATCGCACAAGGTTTTGATTAGAATAGACGAGGGTGTGTCAAAATATTTTTTGCTACGCCCTCGTTCTTTTTTTATCCTATCATTTGAAATTTCTATTTTGTACCTGAGCTTATGTAAACCTTAATACAAATAGAGAAACTCATATCAACTTCCTTTGAATAGGTAAGAAGTTTCCCTGATTCTTTTAGCACAATACCTATGGCATTGTTTTTATACACGTGTATAGGCAGGGTTCTTCGTTTCACTCCGAACGCCTGCCCTAACAACAGCAAATCCCCGATGGGGATTCCTCGCTTAAACGCTGTATAAGATTATACTCGCAAACAATCTCAGATTTGCGCAGTTACGATAGAAATAGATTATGTGCAGAAAAATAACACCATAGGTGTTATGCCTTTGTTAGGGCAGGGTTAGAAGCATAGCGGATAACCCTATCTATATGTATCTCATATCACCAACCCCATAGGGGTTGTGCTACGACTAAGGAAGTAGGATATTAACAATAGTATCATCTATGCTTACCTCTTTGACACTATCAAGAGAAAAGACTTGCATAAGGCAGTTTGAGCAGGAGGGAAGAGAGATAAGAAAACGAGAGTATGTCTATTTTGACTTTTCCTCGTTTTCTATTCAGATAGTAAAGCAGAGTTCTTTCTACACAAGATTCTACCATAAAACTTAAAAAACCGACTGTGATAAAACTGAAAAATACTACCTACTTTTGTGCTTATAAACCAATGAGATTATTCCTACAATTTCGGTTCATAATAAGTTGAACTGACGTTAAATAGAACAGAGATATGAGAAAGGAGTACTATATAAATAAGCTAAACACGCAATTACTGATACAAAAATCTCTTGTCAAGAGAAATCATTTTTTTGTTTGGGGTAAGTTAATATCCTTTAGCCTTATGCTTATCTGTATATGGAGTGGACGTGATAACGTCCCTAATACTTGGCTATATCTTTCTACTCTATGCTTTCTCGTCTATCTATATCTTGTGTATGCGGATAATCTTGTTAAGAGAAAAAAAGAACATTGCCTCCAGTTGATAAAATTCTATGATGCAGAGATCAAATATTTGGATAAAAACATATCTTTTCAAGATGGCAGTAATTATATAGATATACACTCTCCATATTCCTACGATTTAGATGTCTTCGGTTCCGGTTCTTTATTTCAAAGAATAAATCGCACAACAACATTCTCCGGAGAAAAGGCTCTTGCACAAAAACTGAGCAATATAAATTCAAGAACAACAGAAGACAGTATAAAACAAGATGCTATAGACGAACTTATGCTATCGTCCGAGTTTCGTGAAGATTACCTGTCCACCCCTCATTTTAAGCCTAAATCCATAGAAGACAACACTCTTTCCGATACAGATATACTCTTAAACAAACATATCAAATGGATACGGATATTTCCCGTCTGTACAGCCCTGTGTATCCTATATTTGCTTATCAATTACACTTTTACAGGAATAATAAACCCTATCGCATCTACAACTCTAACGGCTCTATTTTTACTCCAACTGTTTATCACTATAGTTGTAAGTAATAAAATTAAAACAGCCCTGCGTATTTCAAAATCAATAATAGACTTCAATAAAGGTTATATGCCTGTTATTGTAAAGATTTCTGCTCACAGTTTCAAGACTCTACAGCTCCAAAAAATCCAGAAAGTAGCCCAAAACTACCTTGAAGACTTGAAGTCTATTCGGCGAATAGAAAGTATATATGCCTTGAGAGCCAATCCTTTATTATGGATACTTTTGAATGGTTTCTTTCTAATAGATCTTTTAGAAACGCTGAAATTCCATCAGTGGAAAATGAAAAGATGGGAAAGTTTTCCTATGTTATTAGAAAATATAGGAGAGTTTGAAGCGTTGGCAAGTTTTGCCCAGTTCAACTTCAATCACCCCGATTATTGTATCCCAAGACTGAGAGAAGATATACTCATTGATATGAAAAACGGGAAACACCCATTTATGGGAAATTCCGGTGTAGGAAATGATTTCTCTATTTCAAAAGGTTCTATTTCCATCATAACAGGAGCCAATATGTCCGGTAAGAGCACTTTTTTGAGAACGATCGCAGTTAATCTCATTTTGGCAAAGAATGGTTGTAGGGTTCCTGCAGAAGCATTTGATTTTAATCCCAATTCACAGCTATTTACGAGTATGAGAACGCGTGATGATATAGAAGGTGGAGTATCTTATTTTCAATCTGAAATAATAAGACTGGACAAAGCTATAGATTTGGCTTTAAGTTCCTCTTATGTAATACTTATATTGGACGAAGTTCTTAAAGGGACCAATTCTGTAGATAAGTTGGAAGGAACAAAGAAGCTTCTATACTTCTTCGTGAAAAAGGGCTTTACGACAGTATTAGCTACACATGATATAGATATTACGTCTTTGGATTTGTCCGGAGTTAAAAGAAACTACTGCTTTGAGATAACAGCAGATGATCCTCCCCAATACCCTTATAAACTGACACAAGGGGTTTGCCAAAACAAGAATGCTTCTTTCCTCGTTGATGGTATGCTAAAGAAAATACGCAAATAAAAACTTGAACTTATTATCTGTATTTATAGCTTCTTTCTATGATACGAAGCATATCTTACAATGACAGCAAGGCTTGCTATCGGTAGCTCCTCCATAACCTATTACTGCACCATTTTGCATCATGATGAACAGAAGCAATAAATAAAAAGAGGGATTTTGTAGAAATAACGGATACAACAGCATTTATCTCATAAAAAACATTAACTTTGTAGCTATCAAAAAAGTGTACCTACTATTTTGAGATAGGTTGCTTTCTACTGTAGAAGCACGTTTTTTTAGATAAACAGCAGAAGAAAAAATGGACAAATTATACTACAAAGTAGCAGAATGTGTTTTCTGCATTCTTACCCCCGATGCAGGGAAGACCGCTCGGTTACTTCCCTCATTCAAAGACTTTGCCATATCTGCCCCTATCCAAGAAAGCGAAGTACATTTTGTGTTAAGTGGTGGGCACTCTATAGAAATGCCTACTATGCCTCCACTTGCAGAAGGCAATATTCCGGGTTGGCTCGGTAGTGAATGCAAAGTGGGAGAAGATACTTATATCCTTGTAAAAACAGATGCAGATACCTATCGGCTGAAAGCGGGGAAAGACTGGCGAGAAATACAGACCAGTTATTCTGTAACAGACCCTACCATTCGTTATCTCCTTGCCAAAACATTGTCTATGGCAGTAGGACTTGTCCTCATAGCAGAAGGGGCTACTACCATTCATGCTTCTGTCATAGAAAAACAAGGAAAAGCCCTCTTGTTTTTGGGGGTAAGCGGCACAGGAAAGAGTACTCACTCGTCCCTTTGGCTCAAATACGTAGAAGGCGTGAGTTTACTCAATGACGATGAACCCATTATCCGCCTGCTTCCTACAGGAAAAGCTGTAGTGTATGGCACACCTTGGAGTGGTAAAACGCATTGCTACAGAAATATAGTGGCAGATGTAGTGGCATTGGTACATTTGCACCAGCATCCGGAGAATAAATTAAAACGCCTTTCTATAAAAGACGCAGTAGCCTCATTAGGACTTTCCGTTTCTATGCCGGCATCGGATATGTTTTTAGCACAAAAACAATTTGACAATATATGTAATTTGGCGGAACGTATTCCTTTGTACAGCTTAGACTGTCGTCCGGACAGAGAAGCGGTAGCCCTCACAGAAACACTCATGCCATAGAAAAAGAATAGAACTATGAGAATAAAAGAAAATCTTTACATTCGCCAGATAGGAGACGAATATATGATGATAAACAATGGTCCTCTTGGTATGGAGTACTCCAAAGTCATACACCTAAGTGCCTCTGCCGCTTACCTCTTTGAGCAAAGCCAAGGCAAGGATTTTACCAAAGAAGACTGGATCAATCTCTTGGCAGAACGCTATGATGTAACTTCTGCACAAGCTACTGCAGATGTGGAAAAATTGGTGGCTACGCTTAAAGAAATGCAAGTCATCTTGGATTAAAGAAGAAAGTAAGTGGATAAAATACAAGATTGTTTTTTGCAACTGCTCAGATGGGGACTTTGGAAAACACCCGTACGAGTGGAAGACTTTGTAGGAATGAATGCTACAGAGTGGGCTCTGTTGTGCAAAATAGCCTATCAACAAGCCTGCGGAGGCATTGTGGGAGATGCTATTCTTTCTCTTCCCAAAGAAGTACTTCCTCCCAAAGCAGTAGTAGCTCGTCTTATGGCACTCTTGTATCACCTCAAACAGCAAAACGAAATAATAGAAGGAAGACTGAAGGAAATAAGCCAAGCTTATACAGAAGCAGGATTATCTTTTCTTTTGCTCAAAGGTTCCGGAATGGCACAGAACTATCCACAGCCACACTTACGCGCTCCGGGAGATATAGATCTTTATCTTTACAAAGAAGGAGATTACGACCGTGCCAATGAATGGGCTGTAACCCACGGATATAAAATAGAATACAAGGTTCTCTACGAAGCCTGTTACCATTACAAAGAAGTGTCTATAGAAAACCATTTGTTTCTTACTTACTTTGGTAGAAAGAAATACGACAAAGCTTTACAGCAGATACTCACACCAATCATAGAAAAGCGTACTTTCCAGAAACTAAACATTGCAGGAGCAGAAATAGCAGTCTTGCCTCATACACTCAACGCTGTATATCTCTTTCAGCATATATTGCATCATTTCTCTTACTTAGGTATAGGACTACGACAATACTCGGACTGGCTACTTTTCTTACACAGATATAAAGAAGAAATAGATAAAGAACAGTTTCTCTATTACGCAAAGAAATTGGATCTTCTGCGCCCTATGCAGCACTTTGCAGAAGTTGCCATAAGATACTTAGGCGCACCTACAGATATATTTCCATTCACTCTTACAGGAGATTCTCGCTATGCACTCGTTATCCTGAAAGACTGTTTGAAACAAGGCAATTTTGGGTTCAATGAGTTCCAAGGTAAAACTTTCAGTAGCAACTTCACCCGCCAATGTTTCTTCTATAGACGTATGATAAAACGTATGTGGCGTATAGGAGGCATATCTCCGGAACACATCGTATCCAAGTCTTGGGTGTCTATACTGAATCAAGTGAAGAAACTTTTTATTAAGTAAATAGAGAGGCTAACTACGTCTTATGAACAAGTTTCTGTACATAGAAAACGATATTTTTTTAGCAGAAATCGTCCTACAAATAAAAGAGGGGAATAAGACTGTTATCATAGCAAGAGGCAATAGTATGCGTCCCTTCATTATGGATCGCAGAGACCAACTGATTCTTGCTCCTGTCCAAACAGAAAACCTACACGTAGGACAATGTGTCTTGGCTACTACGAATTTAGGGAAAATCGTATTGCATCGTATCATAAAGAAGCAAGGAGACCAACTGACACTCTGTGGAGATGGAAATTGGAATCAACTGGAATATACCTCTACTCACGAAGTGCTGGGCGTGCTACACGGTGTCATCAGAAAAGGAAGAACTTATTACTGCACAGGACGAGTCTGGAGATTCTACTCGTGGTGCTGGACGAAACTATACCCCATCAGACGATGGTTGATAGGGATAGACTATAGGACATTAAGAAAATGGAATATGTAAAAGAGAAACATAACTTAGGGGAATGGGGCGAGTGGAAAGCGGCTTTGGCTTATCTCTATCGCATCAGCAAAGGACAACGTAAGCGCATTCTTATCACTTGTATGGCAGGTATAGCAGAAGCCATTTTTTCATTGGCTTTTGTATATGCATCTAAACTGATTATAGATATAGCTACAGGCTCTACCTCCGGCTTTTGGTGGAAAGCAGGACTTTGGGCTCTTTTTTTTCTTATCCTGAGGTTGATACTTACCGGCATCAACACGTGGTACACCAACAGAATGGAAGTAGAATCTGCCAATAACTTACGCAGAACACTCTTTATGCAACTCCTCAAAACACAATGGAACGAGGCAGAAAAATTTCATTCGGGCGACCTTATCAATAGAATAGAGCAAGATGTAAACAAGGTTGTCAGCCTCATAACCGTATCCGTACCTGCCCTCATCGTTACTATTGTACGTTTTTCTGCCGCCTTTTCCTTATTCTTCTTCTTAGACAAGGTCTTGCCTTGGATTACACTTGGGATTCTTCTGCTGTGTATTCCTTTGGCACGTATTTATACTCGTTATATGCGACAATACACACGTACCATTCGTAAGCAGGACAGTAAGATACAGTCTTTGGTACAAGAAAGCCTACAATACAGAACTGTCGTAAAAACACTGGAAAGAGATGCGTGGAGCATAGACCAACTGCACAATTTGCAAGAAGACCTAAGGGAACAAGTTAATAAAAGAACCGTCTTTTCCGTATTCTCCAATGTGAGTCTATCTCTTGCGTTTTGGGGAAGTTACTTGGCAGCCTTCATCTGGGGAGCTATCAAGCTACAAACAGGAGGTATTACCTTTGGTACGATGACTGCTTTTATCCAATTATCCGGTAGATTACAGCGACCTGCTATGGATATGTCTCGCTTGGCACCTACTTTCGTAGATGTACTTACAGCCATAGAGCGTTTGCAAGAGTTAGAAAGTTTACCGGAAGACGAGCGCAATACCCCTATTCGTTTCGGCACAGCACCACAAATCTATGTAGAAGGGGTTTCCTTCTCTTATGGAGAAGAAGAACCTATAGTGATGGAGAACTTGTCTTTAGAGTTTCCAGCAGGCAGTCGTACAGCTATTGTAGGGAAAACAGGCGCAGGAAAGACCACCCTTATACGATTACTCTTGGGACTGATGTCTCCACAAGCAGGAAAAATACGCTTAGTAGGTACAGACACAGACGGGGAAAACAGAGATGTACCCATCTCCGTAGATACCAGAGGAAACTTTGTCTATGTACCACAAGGCAACACTCTCTTCAGTGGAAGTATAAAAGACAATTTGCTGATGGGAAAACCTGAAGCCACAGACGAAGAGCTATACACAGCTCTACATATAGCTGTAGCAGACTTTATAGAAGAATTACCCGATGGTATTCATACCCTGCTGAATGAAAAAGGAGGAGGGCTCAGCGAAGGGCAGGCACAGCGCATTGCGATAGCCCGCTCTTTATTACGTCCCGGAAATATTATGCTGTTCGATGAGGCTACTTCTGCCCTTGACACCCATACAGAAGCTCAATTTATGGAGAATCTTGCCACTCACTGCCAAGGTAAAACCTGTATTTTCGTAACGCATCACCCCGAGCTGGCGAAACTCTGCGAACGCACCTACAAACTATAGCCTATAACACTTCTTATAGCTGTTTCTACTGTAGACACCTTGTTCGTGCAGGTGTTTTCGTTATATTTGTAACTACTATTATGCTTACTCTATCACATATTTGTATATGATTATATCCCCCGAAATTGCTTTCCTCGTAGGTTCTCTTTTAGTATATGTAAGTATATTAGCCGGTCGTACAGGCTATAAAATAGGTGTACCCGTCCTGCTTTTCTTCTTGTTGGTAGGTATGCTTTTTGGGCAAGATGGTATAGGACTTCAGTTTGATAGTGCCGAGCACGCACAGAGTTTAGGTATGGTGGCTATGAGCATCATTCTATTCGCCGGTGGTATGGACACACAGTTTAAGGACATACGAACAGTATTGAAACCCGGCATTGTGCTTTCTACAGTGGGTGTCTTACTTACAGCCCTGTTTACGGGGCTTTTTATCTGGGGATTGTCCGGTTTTTCGTGGTCAGGTATTCATTTTTCTTTCTTGGGTGCCTTGTTGCTGGCAGCCACGATGTCTTCTACAGATGCAGCCTCTGTCTTTGCTATATTGAGTTCTCAGCGTTTGCATTTGAAGCAAAACCTGCGCCCTATGCTGGAATTGGAAAGTGGCAGTAATGACCCTGTAGCCTATATGCTTACTATTCTCCTGATACAAATACTGCAATCCGGCGATTTGAGCGTCTGGGATATAGCCTTCACTTTTGTAGTCCAATTCCTTGTAGGTGGCTTAGCCGGCTATTTCTTTGGTTGGTTGGCAGTAAAGAAAATCAATAAGCTCAATATAGACAATCAGGCACTTTATCCTATCCTTTTGCTTTCTATGGTAGGACTGACCTTCTCTATCACTACGGTACTCAAAGGAAATGGCTACTTGGCTGTGTATATAGCCGGTATGATGGTGGGCAATAACAAAATAGCCTATAGAAAAGAAACCTATACGTTTATAGATGGTATCTCGTGGCTGTTCCAAATTATTATGTTCTTGGTCTTAGGTTTATTGGTAAACCCACACGAACTGACCAACGTAGCCTTGGTATCTGTCTTGATTGGTATCTTTATGATTGTGGTAGCTCGTCCTGCCACAGTGTTCCTCTGCCTGCTCCCTTTCCGCAACTACACCTTCAAAGCCAAGAGCTTTATCTCGTGGGTAGGATTGAGAGGAGCTGCACCCATTGTCTTTGCTACCTATCCTGTAGTGGCAAAGATAGAAGGAGCGCACGTACTCTTTAATATCGTATTCTTCATTACTCTACTCTCCCTCTTGATACAAGGTACCACCGTAGCCTTGGCAGCCAACAAAATGGAGCTTTCTCTTCCTGCACCCAAAGAAGGAAATGAATTTGGCGTAGAAATACCGGAAGAAATAGGTTCAGACCTGCACGATCTGACCATTACGGCAGAAATGCTCGCTACCGGAGATACGCTGAAAGATATGAATATCCCCAAAGGTACTTTGGTCATTATGATCAAGCGAGACGAAGACATATTGATACCCAATGGCACACTGCGTTTACAAGAAGGCGATAAACTATTGGTCATCACGGAAAGAGATGCAGAAGAAGCTCCTCTCCTCTCCCAACAACAAGAATAAAATACGTTTTCTTCCTCTTCTTCCTCTCCCTTGCGCACATAATATCCACAGAAGTAGATAGATACTCGGAAAAGTCGCTGTATCTTTGTGCTGTCTTTCGTCTACATAGCGTGCAGACGAGAGCATAGAGAGATATTATCATCACCATAGAAATATATTTCCGAAGAAAGAAGATGGAAAAACAATTCAAAAGAACGACCGTTACATCAGCCTTGCCTTATGCCAATGGCCCTGTACATATAGGTCATTTAGCGGGAGTGTACATTCCTGCAGATATTTACACCAGATATTTACGTTTGAAGAAGCACGATGTACTGTTTATAGGTGGCTCGGACGAGCACGGGGTACCTATTACTATCCGTGCAAAAAAAGAAGGAGTAACACCACAAGACATCGTAGACCGCTACCATACCCTCATCAAAGATTCCTTTGAAGAGTTCGGCATCTCTTTTGATACGTATGGACGTACTTCTTCCCAAGTACATCATAAACTGGCTTCGGATTTCTTCCGCAAGCTCTACGAAAAAGGAGAATTCTTAGAAAAAACCACATTACAATATTACGATGAGGAAGCCAAAACTTTCTTGGCAGACCGATATATTACGGGAGAATGCCCACGCTGTCATTCGGAAGGTGCTTATGGCGACCAATGCGAGAAATGTGGCAGTACACTTTCTCCGGAAGAGCTCATCAATCCTAAGAGTGCCATCAGTGGCAGCAAGCCCGTACAAAAAGAAACGACACATTGGTATTTGCCTTTGGACAAACACGAAAACTGGTTGCGCCAATGGATTTTGGAAGACCACAAAGAATGGCGTCCCAACGTGTATGGACAATGCAAGAGCTGGTTGGATATGGGGCTACAGCCACGTGCCGTAAGTAGAGATTTGGATTGGGGTATCCCTGTACCTGTAGAAGGAGCAGAAGGAAAAGTTCTGTACGTATGGTTTGATGCACCTATTGGCTACATCTCCAACACCAAGGAATTACTGCCGGATACGTGGGAAAAATGGTGGAAAGACCCGGAAACACGCTTGGTACACTTCATCGGGAAAGACAATATAGTCTTCCACTGCATCGTTTTTCCTGCTATGCTCAAGGCAGAGGGTAGCTACATACTACCGGACAATGTCCCCAGCAATGAGTTCCTGAACTTGGAAGGCGATAAAATTTCCACTTCCCGAAATTGGGCGGTTTGGTTACACGAGTATCTCCAAGATTTCCCGGGAAAACAAGACGTATTACGCTACGTACTTACCGCCAATGCACCGGAAACCAAAGACAACGACTTTACTTGGAAAGACTTCCAAGCCAGAAATAACAACGAACTGGTAGCCGTATATGGCAACTTTGTAAACCGTGCTTTGGTACTTACACACAAATACTTCGGTGGTATAGTACCTACCTGTGGTACACTCTCTGCATACGACGAAGAAACACTGCAAGAGTTCTCTGCCGTAAAAACAGAAGTGGAACGCCTCTTGGAACACTATAAATTCCGCGATGCACAAAAAGAAGCTATGAACTTGGCACGCATAGGAAATAAATACCTGGCAGATACAGAACCTTGGAAAATAGCCAAGACAGACTTGCCACGTGTAGCCACCATCTTAAATATAGCTCTCCAGCTTGTAGCCAATCTTAGCATAGCTTTTGAGCCTTTCTTGCCTTTTAGCTCTGCAAAACTCAGAAAGATGCTCAATATGCCTACTTGCGACTGGGAACTTCTGGGAAGTACAACTCTACTGAAAGAAGGCGATAAACTCAATCCTGCCGAGCTCCTATTTGAAAAGATAGAAGACGCTGCGATAGAAGCACAAGTACAGAAATTATTGGATACAAAAAAAGCCAATGAAGAAGCCAATTATAAGGCAAATCCTATCCGTGAAAACATTGCCTTCGATGATTTCTTGAAATTGGACATCAGAGTAGGAACAGTATTAGACTGTCAGAAAGTACCCAAAGCAGACAAATTACTCCAATTCCGTATAGAAGACGGACTGGAACAGCGTACCATCGTTTCCGGTATTGCACAGCATTATGCACCGGAAGACCTCATCGGTAAGCAAGTTTGTTTCATCGCCAATCTGCCTCCACGTACCCTCAAAGGTATTACTTCGGAAGGTATGATTCTCAGTGCAGAGAATGCAGATGGAAAACTCTCTGTCATTATGCCGGAAAAAGCAGTGAAACCGGGTAGTGAGGTGAAGTAATTCATTTTTACCTCTCTTCATTTATATCAAACAGGTTGCGTAGTAAATCATATTTCTACACAACCTGTTTTTATTTTCCCCTCATCTGCTCCAAAATTCTATTCCTCACCTAAGTTTATACAAGCTTCCACTATGGTTTATATAAACTTCCATAGAAGTTTGCATAAACTGCGGTAGGAAACAGAGATAAGGAAAGAGAAAGAAAAAACCGTGTGCTAAACCCCAAAAAGTTTAGCACACGGTTTCTATTATTTATAAATACTCTTTTTGTTGAGAGGCTATCTTATTTCGTTTGCATAGCGAGCAAATTCTCTGTCTGCGCGTGCCGCTTGTACCAATGCAGGATTCAAGACAGAAACCTTAGACATACTGCTACGTACAAGGCTTGCATTGTTTGTTCTGGCACCGATAATAGCCATAAGGTAATGCGTATAAGCATCCGGCTGTGCTATCGCTTCCAAGGTTTGCTTAGCTTGATTATAATCCTTTGCAAGGAGCTGTGCCAAAGCTGCACCATTGCTCTTTGTACCTCCAAAGGCACTGACAGCTTTACTGTATTCTCCACGCTTAATGTAGAGATGTCCCAAGACTTCTCCTACACCGTTTGCACCATTGGCACGTGCCAAGTAACCTTCTGCTTGTGCTACATTTCCATCTTTCAAAGCCACAAGTGCCAAGTTGCTGTTGGCTTCCGGACTCTGAAGGTTCTTTTCCAAAGCTTGGCGGAAATAATCTGTAGCAGAAGCATACTCTCCTATGCTATAAGCCAAAAGTCCCAAGTTATTGTAAGCACGAGCATCTTGTGGATAGTGTGCAATAGCTGTACGGAAAATTTGTGCCTTGCTTACCTCATCGTTTGTAAGGGTAGCTGCATAGAGAATTTCGTCTATACTGAGCATATGCGGTTCTTTTTCCAAAGCAGCTGTTATCTCCTCATCGCTACGTCCTATTACTTCATAGTTTGCTGTAAGACGAGCGCGACGGAGTTGTGGCAGAATTTCGTCTGCCAAGTTCTTGAACACAGAAGAGATATTCTTTATTTCTGCTTCACGTCTTTCCGGGTCTGTGTACATAGAGAGAACACGCAGAATCAGTTCTTTGTCTTGAATATTGGATTTAGAAACCAATTCCTTGAAACCTTCCCAGTCTTGTGCTGTGTACTTGGTATCTACATAGGTATTGATGCCTTCTTTTTTAAGCTGACCTTTTACGTATTTCTCTGTATTCTTTTCACGTTGTGCAGCCAACTTTGAATTCAAGTTTACTCCTCCATCCGGAGATGCATAAGCAGAAATCTCAATGTTTTCCAAGCGATATTTTTTCTTATCTGCGGCTACAGCAGCTACAGACTCGTGGAAGTTCTGCACATCGTCCGAGTTTGTTTGACTTTTGCGTAGCTCGGCTTGCTGAATAAGGAAAAGAATGCTCGCATCTTGTGCTTCTTTCAGAATGCGTTGGAACTTGTCTGGAGCATAAGAGGCACGAGCCGAAGCTATGACAGGAAGTTCAGAAGTAGCAATAACTCCTTCTGCTACTTTCACGGGACGTAGTGTGATACGCTTTCCTTTTGTGATCACATCAAAATAAAGATAGAGCGCAGACTTTGCCATCTCCGGACGATAATCGAAAGAGGTTCTCAGCGTGTAAGTACCACCTGCTTTGTAAGAGATAGTCTGGTCATTACCACGTACCTTTTCTCCTTGGAATGTAGCTATTTCTCCTCTGGCTTCTCCACCGTCCCAACGTAAGACCGGTGTAACTTCTACCACAGCATTGCGTTTGAAGTATTTTTCAGGGAATCTACCCGTAATGGTTACAGGTATTTTTCCTCCCACAGTTTCCAAAACGGTAGGTGTAGTAGTAAAATAGTCCGAAGAAAGATCTCCCATTTTTCCGCAAGCGGTAAATAAGAATGCCACAAGGGCAAGCAAAGGGAAGTATTGTTTTCTTGTCATAAGTTTAAGTAGTATTTGTAATTCATTTATTTTACTTCAAAGCTTGACGAATGGCATTCACGAGGAACTCTGTTTGCAAGGCATTATGCCCTACACTTCCATATTTAATCACACCGTCTTTGCCTATCACTACAGAACGAGGAATGTTTCTTTCTGCATAAATAGAGGTAATCTTCTTCTTTGGGTCTGGAATAGAGTTCTTGAGGTGATGATAGTCTTGTCCTTTTTCTGAGGCAAAGAAAACATTAAGGTCTTCTGCAGAGTTAGTATAAGCTACCGGCACAAAGACAAAGTCTTTATTGTCTACGAATTCTTGCAGATGCTCCGGCAAGTTTGATGGATAAAGCTCTTGTAGGCAAGGTCCACACCAAGTAGCCCAAAACTGTAGCAAGATAACCTTTCCTCTGTATTGCTCTAAATTGATGTTTTCTCCGTTATAGGCTTGTCCGGAGAAGTAAACGGCATTATCACCTTCTTTCAAGAGAGTGCTCTTTTCGTAAAAATCACGCAATGTTTCGCACGTAAGCGTATCTTCTTTTGTAAAGACAGCTTTGGTCTTTGGTTTTGCCGGAATGGCTTTGATAGCTTCCATAATGCGTGCTACATCTGCATTTGCTTTGAGAATGACTTTATATACCATATTTCCTTTCTCTACAGAGGTTTCCATTTTTTCTATCGCATCTATAGGTATGGCAGCCAGTTGGTTTTCTGCAATTCGTACATCATTCACATAGATTTTTTGTGCTGTGGCTACTGTAACCATCGTTATGCACAAACAAATGAGGAGTAAAAAACGTTTCATAATTATGTTTTTAGGGGTTTGTTGATTGAAATAATTGAAGTGCTATATATGCACAGGCTTCAGCATCTGCCAAAGCATCGTGATGCTGTGTAAGGTCGTAACCGCAAAAAGCTGCTACTGTGGGAAGTCTATGATTGGGGAGTTTGTCCCGTAAAACTCTCTTGGATTGCAAGAGTGTACAATAAAAACCTTGAATGTGTGGAGGAAGCGCGTAAAACTCCAGCGTCTTCTTTAGGCAACTTTCATCGAAGGCTTTGTTATGAGCCACCAATGGCAGTTCTCCTATAAAAGCTTGCAGTCCCTCTGTCCAAACTTGATCAAATGTAGGTGCAGATTTTACATCGTGAGGCATAATACCGTGCACTGCTATATTCATAGGGTGGAAGAAAGCAGGAGTAGGACGTACCAATGAATAAAACGTATCTACTATTTCACCCTTCTGCACACGCACAGCTCCTACACTACAGATACTGGTGCGTGCACCATTTGCCGTTTCAAAGTCTATAGCTACAAAATCTCTCATTTACTTCTTCTTCCGTAGAGAGAAGTACCTTTATCTGTTTCTATGGGTCTCCTCTACCTGCCGTTTCTGCAAAAATAGCAGGTTTTTCTATCCTTATAGTTAGGAGAGTGTGTTTATTTGGGTGTTTTTATATTTTTTCTATGCCTCCGGACTTATAGACGCATAACTTGCTCCTCAAAATTATCCTTATCCCCTTTGGCTTTGTTTCGTATCTTGCTACGATAGTTGTACACCGTAGCCAATGAATAGCCTAAGAAATGTGCTATCTGAGAAGCATCTGTAATCCCCAAACGAATGAGGGCAAAGATACGTAACTCGGTATTGAGGATTTCATTAGACTTGGGAATTATCATAGCATCTTCTGTGAGCAAAGCATTGAAATCGTCTATAAAATGTGGAAACAAGGCGATGAACGAGCGGTCAAACTCTGTGTAGAAATACTTACGTTCTTCTCTCAGGAACTGCTCGGACTTGATAGCTTTATAGAGCTCGTCTACTTTGGAAGCCATAGCGAGTTTCTCCAAAGAACGTCTATATTGTTCCAACTTGTCTATATAGCTTACACACTTCTCTAAGTATCGTGCTATATACACTTCCTTGATTTTTCCAGTCTGTTCCAAATCCGTATTGACACTGTTGAGTTTCTTATTGGCATAGTAGAGGTTTCTTCGCATAGATGCCAGTTTCTTCATCCAATAATAAAAGTAACCTGCCATAACAATAAAGAACAACGCCAAAACCGTAATAGCGATGAGTAAACGCTTCTCAAAAAGATTCTTTTGCTCTTTTTCTTGAGCGTAAGCCTTGTCTATGATAGGAAATATCTTGGTAGCTTCCAGTGTTCTAAGGTGTGTATGACAGTCTATAGCATCTTTCATAGCACAAGAGAGGTAACTGTAAGCCCTCTTTATATCTCCCTCTTCGTATAGCAAATAAGCCAATTTTTGGAGGGCTGCATATTCTCGCACTGCCATTTGGAGATCCAAAATAGCCGTATATGCCAAATAGTAGATTTGGCTTTCTCTTTCTCCCAAAGCTTCGTGAGCGGCTTGTAATGTGTAGTAGATATAGGCTTTATTCTGAAGGGAGATAGAAGACCGTTCGGAGAACGTTTTCAGCTCTTGAATGGCGGCTTTGGGATTTCCGTGCATAATGAGTTTATCTGCCATAGAAATAGACTTTTCTAGCGGATCTACAGCATAATGCAGAATAGAATCTCTGTACATATCCATCTTCGTAAGATAGTGTGCCTGATCTAAATAAGTATAGTCTGCTATCCAACCATAATGCGCTCGGAGTGCACGATAGTAGTGTCTGCGTTCTTCTAAATCTTGAGGAGGGGCAATGGTAGAAAAAATCTCTTCGGCTTTCCCATAGATACCCATAATGCTCATAATTTCCGCCTGAGTAATCTGAGAAGCTACGGTTTTCTCTCCCTTATACTTATCGTGTAAGTGCAGATAGTGCAAAGCAGAGTCTGCCTGAAAATGAAGATAAATCCTTGATAGTTCATAAGCATAAGCACTACGCAGGCTATCCGTCTTCTCTTGCAATAGATTTTGTTTCAGGGTAGAGATTTCTTTCTCTTTGACCGTCTGATATTCCACTTTACGAGCGATAGCTGCATCTAATTTTTCCAAGACTTCCTTTATCTGCTGTGGTGTATGACTTGCCAGTGCAATGATCGGAAAGCAGAGAGAATAAAAGAAGAGGAGAATCTGTTTTGACCTATGATACATTATGAACGTATGTAATTTATATTTTCACTTTAGCACATTCTATCTCTGTAGTCTTCGTAGCAGAAATGCCGATAAGCCTCCCACGTACCATCTGTATGCAACAGCCCGATAGAAGGGTGATGAATACCATTGAACATATTGGTTTTCACGGTAGTATAATGAATCATATCTTCCAAAAGGATAGGATCTCCTACCGAGAGTGGTTTTTCAAACTTCCAAGATCCCATATAATCTCCACTTAAACAGCTGTTTCCTCCCAATCTGTAGATATACTCGTCTGCTGTAGCTGTTTCTGCAGCCTCAAAGGGTAGTGTTTCTGCTCCACGTACACGAGGCTGATAAGGCATTTCCAAGCAATCCGGCATATGGCAAGTGAAACTGACATCTAAGATTGCCGTCTTGATACCTTTGTTTTCTACGATGTCTACCACCGTAGCATACAAGAAACCTGTTTGCCAAGCGAAAGCAGAACCCGGTTCCAAGATAATGTGTAAGTGTGGATAGCGTGCCTTCAGCCCACGCAAAGTTTCTATGAGGTGAACGACATCGTAGTCTGCTCTGGTCATAAGGTGTCCTCCACCCAGATTGAGCCACTTTATCCGGCTGAAATAGGACGAAAATTTTTCTTCTATATGCTGCAAAGTACGTGCCAACTGATAAGAATCTGCTTCACAATGGGTATGACAGTGAAATCCCTCTATCCCTTCGGGCAATGTAGCCGGCAGTTGGTCTACAGTAACACCAAATCTACTACCGGGCGAACAAGGATTGTAGAGAGCTACTTCTACTTCGGAATACTCCGGATTGATGCGGATACCACAAGAGACCTTTTTCCCGCTTTCTTTTATCGTAGGATAAAACCTTTCAAATTGAGTCCACGTATTGAAGGTAAGATGGCTGCTATAGCGTATGAAATCCGCTATATTTTCCTGAGTATAAGCCGGTGTATAGGTGTGCGCCGGACTACCAAATTCCTCAAATGCCAAGCGTGCTTCGTACACAGAGCTGGCTGTAGTATGCTGTATGTACTCTCTGAAAATAGGAAATGATTTCCAAAGTGCGAACGCCTTAAAAGCCAATATAATTTCTACACCCGTAGCTTGTGCTACGCTTTGAATAAGGCGAAGGTTGCTACGGAGTTTGTCTTCTTCCATCACATAGCAGGGTGAAGGTATCTCTGGTTGTATCATATTTTAATTCTAAATATCGGAGTTATTGTAAGGTAGGAGTAGCCATTTGCTTTCGCAGTGTGGTTTCTTCTGCTTTTCGCCGGGTCAGTTGTTCCTTGTATTCTTGGAAAAGAGATTGTTCTTTTGCGGACAATTTTCCTCCAGCCTGCTTTCTCGCTGTTTCTATCCACTCACAAGCTGTAGAAATGTTTCCCATTCGTTCGTTGATCACAGCCATATTGTAGGCTATTTTTGCTTTAGACTTCTCATTTTTAGTAGTGTTGTAAGCATTCATACAGAGCTTATAGGCTTCTTCTACGTCATTCTCACGCAGACAAATCATAACATCTCTCATCGTAGCTCCGTTTTCAAAGAAATACCGATATACTTCTTTCCAGGTAGGTACAAGTTGGGACACTAAACGAGGAGTCATATTGATAGCTACTTCGGAAAAGAAAGTAGGCAGTGCCACTGCTTCCCAGCCCCAATACAAGGTATCGTTCACTGCGATTCGGGCTATAGAAGAGGTGTGTGAAGCTTTATAAATGCTGATTTGCGGCTGAGCTTCGGAAACTCTTAGTCCATAAGGAACAGCAGGGAACTGTCCTTTATTCTCGTACACCAATACAGGGAACTCATCTAATGTAAGCAACCATTCTACTTGCAATGCTCTACAAAGCGAATCTACACGCTCTGCTGTAAGGTCTTGTCGCTCAGAAAGTGCATTGACAGGAGCATCGCAAAGCACTACTTCCGGAAAGTATTCTGCTTCTGCCAGTCCTTTTGCCAAAGTTTCCGTGCCTATTTTTCCATAAGCCACCATTTCCTTACCATTTCCTACCAAGTTTCCATTTTCCGGCAAGTTATTGATTACGGCAATGCTTTGCGCAGAGAGAGGTACGTTCTGCTTGGCAGGCACTAATTGTTCAAAACTAATCATAGATAAGGTGTTACAAGCGGAGAGTAGCACCATAATGCCTATGAGTGTAAAGGGGTAAATTCTTCGTTTCATTGTTTTTGTATTGTCTGTAGCTGTCTTTTCATCGGGTAAAAATACCACTTTTCTCCCTAATAGATACAGAAAGAGACTATGCTATATACATCTATAGCATAGTCTCTTCTATGAATGAATTATGAATAAATCTCTTTCTTACCTGCCAACAAGGTATTCTTCATAAGTGAAACGATGGTCATAGGACCTACGCCACCGGGTACAGGTGTGATGTAAGAACACTTTGGAGCAACTTCATCAAAAAGAACATCTCCTGTCAGTTTGAAACCGCTCTTCTTAGAAGCGTCCGGTACACGTGTAGTACCTACGTCTATCACTACAGCTCCTTCTTTCACCATATCTGCTTTCACAAAATTGGGCTGTCCTAAGGCTGCTATAATAATATCTGCTTCTCTGCATTCTTTCACCAAGTCTTTGCTTCTACTGTGGCAAACGGTAACTGTAGCATCTCCGGGATAAGCTTTCTGCATCATAAGGCTTGCCATAGGTTTTCCTACTATGTTACTACGTCCCAATACTACACATTTCTTGCCGGAAGTTTCTATTTCGTAGCGTCTTAATAATTCTATGATACCATTGGGGGTAGCAGAAACGTAGCAAGGCAGACCTATAGACATACGTCCTACATTGATAGGGTGGAAACCATCTACGTCTTTTCTGTAGTCTATGGTTTCTATCACTTTCTGTTCAGAGATATGTCGAGGTAATGGAAGCTGAACGATAAAGCCATCTACACCTTCGTCTTCATTGAGTTCTCTTACCTTTGCCAAGAGGGTTTCTTCCGTTACATCTTCTTCAAAACGAATGAGCGAAGAACGAAAGCCGCAAAACTCACAAGCTTTGATTTTTGCCGCTACGTATGTTTCACTTCCTCCATCGTGTCCTACGAGGATTGCTGCCAGATGTGGGGCACGTTTTCCTTGTGCCAACATAGCTTTTACTTCCTCTGCTATTTCCAGTTTTACCTGTTCGGCTATTGCCTTTCCGTCAATAAGTTTCATACGATATAAGATTTAGTTTTTAATTTTGTCTAATTCTATGTGGAATGCCACCACTGCCTCTATACCTTTCTTAAAGATGTCTATAGAGAAGTTCTCATTGGGAGAGTGAATGGCATTGCTTTCTAATCCGAATCCCATAAGAATGGTTTTGATACCCAAGATGCGTTCAAACTCGCTGATGATAGGGATACTTCCTCCACGTCTCACAGGCAATGGTTTCTTCCCGAAAGCTTGCTCAAAACCACGCTCTGCCGCCTTGTATGCAGGGTGATGGATAGGACAGACATAGCCTTCTCCACCGTGCATAGGCGTAACCTTCACTTGTACGCAGTCCGGTGCGATGCTTTCTATATAGTCTGCAAAGAGTCGAGAGATTTTCTCGTGTTGCTGATGGGGTACAAGACGACAAGAGACTTTGGCGTATGCCTTGGAAGGCAATACGGTCTTAGAACCGGTACCGGTGTAGCCTCCCCAGATACCGCAGACATCAAAAGATGGTCTGCAACTGTTTCTTTCTATAGTGGAATAACCTTTTTCTCCCTTTACAGACTTTACACCTATGGCGTCCATATACTTCTGTTCATCAAAAGGAATTTTGGCTATCATATCTCGTTCTGCCTGAGGTACGTCTTCTACATCATCATAGAAATGAGGTATGGTAATACGTCCGTCTTCGTCTATCACCTTAGCCAAGAGTGCGCAAAGCGTATTGATAGGATTGGCTACTGCTCCACCGAAGTGTCCCGAGTGCAAATCTCTATTGGGACCAGTTACCTCTATTTCCCAATATGCCAAGCCGCGCAGACCTGTAGTAAGAGAGGGTAAATCTTTTGCCAACATACTGGTATCCGATACCAAGATAACATCTGCTTTGAGCAGTTCCTTATGCTCTTCCAAGAAAGCGGAAAGACTGGGAGAGCCTATTTCTTCTTCGCCTTCAAAGATAAACTTCACATTGTGCCGTAACAGGTCGTGCTTCACCAAGTACTCAAATGCTTTGGCTTGTATCATAGACTGCCCTTTGTCATCGTCTGCTCCACGAGCCCAGATATGCCCGTCCCTTATTTCCGGTTCAAACGGTGGATTCTTCCATAAATCCAACGGTTCTGCAGGCATCACATCGTAATGGGCATAAATAAGTACCGTAGGCGCATCTGCGGCTACACGCTTTTCTGCATATACAAGGGGATTTCCTTGAGAGGGCATAATATGCGCCTCATCTACTCCGGCTGCTATCAAAAGTTCTTTCCAGCGTTCCGCACAGGCAGTCATATCGTGTGCGTGTTCCGGTTTAGCACTGATACTGGGAATGCGAATAAGACTGAACAGCTCTTGCAGAAATCTTTCTTCGTTCTGTTTAATGTAATCTTTTATATTCATAGTTCAATAGATGTAATGGGAGTAATAACTTTTCCTGTAGTGGTACAGTTCTGTAAATAAGCGTCCAAGATAACCATAGCTGCCATAGCTTCTACGATAGGTACAGCTCGAGGCACTACGCAAGGATCGTGTCTTCCTTCCATTTTCAGGACTGTCTCTTGGAGTGCGTTATCTATAGTATGCTGTTCTTTCATAATAGTGGCTACGGGTTTGAAGCCTACCTTGAAATATATTGTTGCTCCATTGCTGATACCACCTTGTATCCCTCCGGAGTTATTGGTACGAAAGTCTATCTTTCCTTTCTCTGCATCGTAATAAATAGGGTCATTCTCTTGGCTTCCTCGTCTGGTGGTTCCTTCAAAACCGGATCCGTATTCAAATCCTTTGACTGCATTGATACCCATCATAGCATAAGCCAAAGTAGCTTGCAATTTATCGTAGCAAGGTTCTCCTAAGCCTATGGGACAGTTACGGATAACACACGTAACCACTCCTCCTACAGTATCTCCTTCCGACTTGGCTGCCCATATTTCCTGTATCATAGCCTCTGTGGTGGTAGGATCCGGACAACGCACCATACTTTTTTCTATCATACCGAAGTCCAATTCATCATAGTGCTTTTTTACGGCTACATTTCCTATAGAAGATGTGTAAGCTGTGATTTCTACTCCGATTTTTTTGAGTATCATTTTGGCAAAAGCACCTCCTACTACACGTGCTATAGTTTCTCTGGCAGAAGAACGTCCGCCACCACGCGGATCTCTCACTCCATACTTGAAAGCGTATGTAAGGTCTGCATGAGAGGGTCTGAAAGTTTCTGCCACACGTTTATAGTCTTCGGATCTGGCATCTTTGTTTTTTACCATAAAGGCTATGGGGGTACCGGTGGTAACACCTTCGTAAATGCCCGAGAGTATTTCTACTTCATCTGTTTCTTGGCGAGAGGTCGTAATAGCGGACTGTCCCGGTCTTCTTCTTTTCAGGTCATCTGTCAGCAATTCCATATCTACACGTATGCCCGAAGGCATTCCGTCTATAATGCCTCCTATAGCCGCTCCATGTGATTCTCCAAAGGTGGTGAGCCGAAAGATTTTCCCGAAAGTGTTACTCATACGCTCTTCTTCTCTGTACCAAAGTATTTTCTCTTTGTTTACAAATATAGCTGAAGTTTTCTATTTTTCAGTACGATGCCAAGAAATAAGTCCTACTCTACAGCAAGGGGTTCAAATATCAAGGTACTACGCACAGCCACTTGCTCGTTGTTTCTTTTCACCTCTACCATATATTCCAAGTGGTTTACCTCGTAAAGATGAAAGAAGAGCGTTTCTCCATAGTAGCTTTCCGTAACATAAGCTATATCATAGCGTTTCAGTCTATGGGTTTTGAGCATCTCCATAGGGAACAAGTCCAAAGTATGCTCTATGTACTTTATACTATTGACATGCCCATTGATGTCTATATCGGAAAAAACTGTTTTATACTCGTGTGTGCGCAGAAATTCTCCTCTTAGGTTATTTCTATTAGGAGGTTCTATAGGACAGGAGTGTGTAGTCATACACCCTATCATCTTTCCTTCATTGATAGTCAACAGATTGATAGGCTTTCTGCTTTCTGTATGCAGTACAGCCCATACAGATTTGGCATAACCTATGCTTGTACCGGAAGCATCTTTTATAGCATATCCTCTATTGGAGAAAAGTTTATATACGCTCTCTCCCCAAGTTTCTATCCAAAAAGACTCGTGCTGTAGGGGACTTCTATAGAGTTCTATACATAAGCGGGAAAGTACCCACGTGCATTGGAGAGGTTGCAAAACACTCATTCCGAATCCATATTCTTCCGAGTGAAGACCTGCTACATTGAGCAAATGATTTCCCAATACCCCTATACTAATGTTTCCATTCACATCTACATGATAAGGCGAGGTCTGCAGGAGATACCTCCCCACTTTATCGTTATCCATATTGATTGGTTTTATCAAACTGCGTGCAAGTTAGTAAATGTTTTCATAGTGTAGCATCGTATCTTACGATTGTAGAAAAACAATGTACTTTCTTCTATTCTGTACCACGAAACATACAAACCCCGATGCAAGTCTATATAAACCTGCACGGAAGTCTACATAAACCATAGTGAAGTTTATAGATTTTGTCATAATACTGTAAAAGATAAAGGATTTACTCCCCATTTACGAAAGTTCATTTACGATTTTACTTATTTTCATTATAGCAGTAAAACCCGAAAAATCGGTTCATTATGAATAAAAAAACGCCATTAAAATATGTTTTTGAGCATATTTTGCAGAAATAAGACGTTTTTGTTTTGTACTTACAATTATAATATTTTATATTCGCAAACGGATTGTAATCTTATTTAAACTAAAAAAACAACAATCAAAATGAAAAAAGCGATTACCTTAGAATGCGTTCTGATAATTCTCGCCTTAGTTTTAACCTTAGGTTCAAGTTTCGTACGCTATCGGCTACTCTCAAATGGAAGTGTAGACATTATCTACTTCTACGCTCTATTGATTGCCATTACCGGCTACATTTGGTACAAGACCAAAGACTTTCAAAACAAATACATTAGACAAATTCCTATAGCGTGTTTTGCTATAAGTTGCCTATCAGGAATTTTATATTGCTACGATTATTTTAGCGGTGCATTATAGCATAGACTATCGTACTACAAAAAACGCAGGCTGAGTATTCCCAGCCTGCGTTTTACTTTCTGTTATGCAGTTTGTTATTTATTCACCCTCCAATGTGTTGTTATAACTTTTAGATTTTTCACTATTTGAGAAAAATAAATATAGCAACTTCCAACCTATATTTTGCATCTTCCCCCGTAGGTCTCATAATCTCCGTCAACTTCTTGATAAGTGTTGATGTATTAATATAACCACTAAGTTCCTCTCCCATAAGATATAAAACAGATAATATAAAGTTCGTTCCTCTTATCATAATCAATAATTCATAATGATAAGATGCTCGGCACTCTTATCATTTCGGTTCATAAAACTAACAAGATACTTCTTATCAAATGTTTTAATTGTCAATCCAGCTTCACTATAAAGAGACAAGATATAAGGAGTGTTTTTAATAATCATCATCCATTTGGCACTACACTCTCTAATCAAATAATTAGCTAACCTACGATGATCTTCTTGAGAAAAAACATTCTGAGCATAAGTACTAAACTCACTATCATAAGGAGGATCCAAGAAAACAAAATCGTTCTCTTTAGGTGCATTATTTCGTAAAAACGATTCGAAATCTTGGTTACAGATGGTGGTTTTATTTAGATGTTCTATAAGAGGGGTAGATTTGTAGTAGTCTATTTTTTTTTGTAAATGCTTATGATTGTAACCTATACCTCCATAAGGAACATTAAACTCCCCCTTGTGGCTGTACCGAAACATACCACCATAAGCATAATTTCTGATAAATACAAATACAGCTGTACTAAGAGCTTTATCGGAAGACATTAACTCCTGATCATTATATATACACCTGATATACATATAGATGGAACTCATAAATGCTGTTTCTATGTTATCATAGACATCTTTTAGTGGCATTAAGGTCTTCTTTTTCTCAATCTGCCTCATACGCAAAATCTTACGTACAAGGTTTTTTTGAATCTCCTTGAGATAAACATCACGATGCCATTTAAAGGAAGACAATAGAATATCATTTAATTCATCAGAATACTCCCTTAGGAAAGAAAGTATAATTGCTTCCATCTGTTTATCCGATAGTTTCTTCTCTCTAAATAATAGATAATCATCACACAAACTTCGGTGACAATCTACAAACTCTAGCATTGAATTCCACACGGTTTCAATAGAAGCAATCCATAAAAAAAAGTTGGGATCTGAAGAAGCTATACTACGATATAAATCAATAAGCTCCTGTGACTTATCATTAATAAAATATTTTTGAGCTGAAAATGCCGTAAAGACAGCCCCTCCGCCAACAAATGGCTCATAATAATATTTGAAACTTAGTGGCGCATTAGAAAAGATGAACGACAATTCCTTTTCCTTTCCTCCTGCCCATTTGATTATAGGAGATAAACCTGTGTAATGTAAATCTTCAAAAAGCTTCATTAGAACTTACGTATTTCTATGCGATCTTTTGCAGCGTTGAAATAGACTTCATCTAATTCAAATCCGATAAACTTTCTTCCAAGTGTCAGTGATGCGATCCCTGTCGAACCAACACCCATAAACGGATCAAAAACCACATCACCAGTTGTCGAAGCAATCGTTATAATTTTCTTCAAAATACTTGTTGGCTTTTGGGTTGGATGTTTAGGATTGGTTAGACGCTCTGGACGCATACATATAGGACTCTCAATAAAATTATGCATTTCAGTTTGAGAAATAAAATTCCAAGTATGTCCCTTATTCCAACAACAATAAATCATCTCACAGCTATTCAAAAAACCAGCTTTGAAAATTTTAGGAGCTGGATTAGTTTTATGCCAAATCATAAATTGAGTCGTATCAAATATTCGGTCAAGACAATTATACCATTCTCCTATCTGATTGTAGGTAGTGAAGATAAACAAATTTCCAGTTGGCTTAAGGACACGCAAAAAATCATCAACCCATTCCTCGGGGCTAAAGTTTACCCTATCCCAATCTGCCACATCATTATTAATTGCACTCCTTCCTGGCAAGGGAATATTTCCTGTTGAATGTCTGCTAATGTTGTAAGGAGGGTCTGTCAAGATGAGGTCTACTGACTTATCTGGTATATTTTTGATAAGTTCTCGGCTATCACCTTGTTGTAAAATGCTTTCCCAAGAGGTTATATTCATATTATTATTTACTTGGCAAATAGGTATTCTTAATAGTCGCAAGAGCCGAGACTATATGATGAGCACTCTTTTTATACTCATCTAAAACTATGCTATATCCTTCTTCAGATTTACATACCATATTCCAGAAAGCACTACTAATCAACAGTTCTTCTTCTGCAAAGAATTGTCGTACTCGCCCCTGTAACCAAGGACGACCTTCTCCATACCGATTGTACGCAGTCGCAAAATAAATACGAACTTTTTCTTGAGATCCAAGAGAATTTATAAGGATACAATACTGCTCCAGCAGAGCCTCTTTTTCCGAACGTGCTTTTTTATTATCTAAATCTCCCCCAATTTTTAATTCAATGAGATAGTACATTTCTGTTTCTTCATCAAACAAACAATAATCACTCTCATGCCTCTTGGATATATTTGACTCACAAGAGTATAGAGATGATATTTCCGCATAATCGCCCACTAATGGTTTTCGACTATGACGCTTATACTCTTCCAATATCTTGGCTATATATGCAGTTTGTTCTATTGAGATATTTCCTTCCACATACTGTCGGACTTGATAGTGCAACGAAGCTATTTTAATCGCCATCTTCTCCAACATTTTACCAAGGCTACTATCTAAAGAGCGAGCTAGAGCCGAATAATACTGAATATCAGAGCCTAGAGCTGCAATAAAGACATTATGTATCTTCATATTAATCGTTCCATTCTCATCGTCAAATTCAGAAAGATGGCGATCAGAAAAACCCATAGCATAAGCTTCTACGAAAGAGCTAACTACGGCTCGAATATTTTTTTCTTTCTCAATAGTCATACTATATACCTTTATATTATTTTTCACAAAGGTACGAAGAACCTAGTAGAGAAACGCGAGGATTGATAGCTATAATTCCCTATTTTTTGTATTCCTTGCAACTTCCTCGCTTATTCGTAAATAATGGATTAATTGCTAAAGAAATTCTGTAAATTATTATTGCTTGTAGGAGTTTATACTGATAAGATTTTCTACTTTCTCGGTAGTGTACTCAAAAATATGTAAGCTACAAAAAATCGTATCTTAGAGATGCTAATCTAAAAAATAGACAAAATAATGGAGCTTACACACTTTTTGGGACACTACCTTTAGCGGTGCATTATAGCATAGACTATCGTACTACAAAAAACGCAGGCTGAGTATTCCCAGCCTGCGTTTTACTTTCTGTTATGCAGTTCGTTATTTATTTTCTTCTGCTATAGCTACGTTCATTTCTTCTACAAGTTCATTGGCTGTTTCGTCCATATCTTCTGGGTTTTCCAAAGCTTCCTTACATGCTTCGGCATATTTACTTACACCCAAAATCAAGCCTATAGCCACAGAAGTTATAAGCATGGAAGTTCCCCCTCTACTGATGAGAGGCAAAGGTTGCCCTGTTATAGGCATCAATCCCACAGACACGAACATATTGATAAGGGCTTGTAAACACATCATTATACCTATACCCATAATCGTATAATTGAGAAAATAATTGTCCGAGTAATGTACTATTTTCCAGATACGCATAAGTAGATAGATATACAGAGCTATTACTATAAGTGCTCCCAATAACCCTGTTTCTTCTATGATTATGGCAAAAATCATATCCGAATATGCTTGTGGAAGCCTGTCTCTTTCTACGCTATTGCCCGGAAGAACACCTATACCCTTGCTATTGGCTATGGCAAAATAAGCATGTGTGCGTTGGAAATTCTTGTCCGTGATGACATAATCTGCCGGATTTTCCGGACGTGGCTCACTATGCGCTGTGATACGATTGGACCAGGTGATAGCACGCTCTATAGGAGTTTCTTTTACCTTTTCTACCGGTATATTCTTGAGAAGAATCAATCCTAAAACTACCCCTCCTACCATTACTGCTGTAAGTTTCAGGAGTTGCTTCCATGGCACTCTACCTAGAATCATCATCATAAAAACAGTAGCACCTATCAGTATGCAAGTAGTAAGGTTTTCTGTTACGATCAGCGCACAGGTTATTCCGGTAACTATCAAAATATACTTGAAAGCCCAAGGTGCAGCTCCTTTTTCCTCTTGTGCCTTATTCAATATATTGGCTACAAGAATAATCAACATCAACTTTGCAATCTCAGAGGGCTGAACAGGAATCCCCAAAATACTGATCCATCTGTGTGCATCGTTCGTAGCACTGCTGAAAAATGCTACAATCAAGAGTCCCCACGCTACGGGAAGCCCCAACTTCATCACACGCATAAGCTTTGCACTGAATCTATGGGTTACCCACAAGAGTACAAAGCCTAAGAAAATTTTAGAGGCATGAGCAAGGAGTGGAGACCAGTGGCTTCCGGCTTTGTAAGTCAGCGCACTCGTAGCACTGAAAACCTCTACCATAGAAATGAAAGAGAAGATGAGATAGATGACCCAAATCTTACTATCCCCTTGAAAACTCCTATTTACTTTCTGAAGTATTCCCATTCTTTTGAGAGTTATAGTTGTTGGACATAGGACTTAAACTGTCTGCCTCTGTCTTCGTAATTTTTGAAAAGGTCAAAACTTGCACAACAAGGGCTGAGCAATACAGTTTCTCCCGGCGATGCCATCTTATAGGCGCAATCTACTGCATCTTTCATACTTTGCACATCTGCTATAGGAAGCCCATAAGAGCCAAAGAAAGCGTGCAGTTTCTTGTTGTCAATACCCAAAAAGATAAGCCCTACACATTTTTCTTTTACGAGTTCCGCTATTTCCGTATAATCATTACCCTTGTCTGTTCCACCCAAAATAAGCACAGTCTTCTTTTTCATACTTTGCAGGGCATACCAGCAAGAATTTACATTGGTAGCTTTGGAGTCATTTATATAGTCTACTCCACGAATGGTCAATACCTTTTCCAATCTATGCTCTACACCGGAAAAATCGTGCAATGCTTCTTTGATATGTTCTTTGGATATACCGGCTATATTGGCAGAAATACCGGCTGCCATAGAATTGAACAGATTATGCTTACCATCTAATGCCAAAGCCTCCTGCTCCATATTGAAGTCCATAGGGCGAGTAAAATGCACTACATTGCCTTCTGTGTAAGCTGCCAATCCATCTTTTGCTTGCTCTGCAAAGGGGAAATTCTGTCCGTGAATACCATATTTGTGTAGCTCACGCTGTATGATGGGGTCATCGTTCCAGAAAATAAAGGCATCTTCTTCTTTTTGATTTTGAAGAATACGGAATTTGGCATCTACGTAGTTCTGCATCTCGTAGCCATAACGATCCAAATGATCCGGAGTAATATTTAACAGAATGGCAATGTTCGCGCGGAAATCATACATATCATCAAGCTGGAAACTACTCAACTCTATGATGTAGTAATCGTATTGGCACTCTGCTACTTGCAATGCAAGGCTCTTGCCTATATTGCCTGCCAATCCTACATTGAGTCCGGCACGCTTGAATATGTGATATATAAGAGATGTTGTGGTGGTTTTTCCATTACTACCGGTAATGCAAACCATCTTGGCATTGGTATATCTTCCTGCAAATTCAATCTCGGATATGATAGGGATTTGTTTTGCAATGAGTGCCTGTATCAATGGTGCTTCTCGAGGAATACCGGGACTTTTTATTACTTCGTCTGCATTCAAAATGAGTGCCTCTGTGTGCTTCCCTTCTTCCCAAGCGATGTGCCTTTCTTCCAGCATCTGCTTATATACCTCCTTGATAGGAGACTTATCCGAAACAAAGACATCAAAACCTTTCTTTTGAGCCAAGATAGCGGCACCTACCCCGCTTTCTCCTGCACCTAATACGACGATACGTTTAGACATAACTTATCTTATTTTGAGGGTGATAATAGCTATTACAGCCAATAATATACTTACAATCCAAAAACGAATAGTGATTTTACTCTCGTGGAAAACACGTTTGGGACCTGTTATCAGGTAAGTACAGTTCGTTTCCAACTGGCTTGCTGTAGTACGGAAGTGATCGTGAATAGGAGTACGCTTAAAGATACGTTGGCGTACGCCTTTTTTCTTGCCGATCTTAAAATACTGCACTTGAAGCATCACAGAGAGATTTTCTACCAAGAAAATTCCACAAAGTATAGGTATCAGCAATTCTTTTCTAATAATAATGGCAAACACCGCAATGATACCACCTATGGTAAGACTTCCGGTATCGCCCATAAACACCTGAGCCGGATAAGCATTGTACCAAAGGAAACCTACCAAAGCTCCCACAAATGCACAAATAAAGACAACCAATTCTTCCGTACCTGGGATATACATAATGTTGAGGTAAGAGGCAAATTCTATATGGCTGCTTACATACGCCAAAATTCCCAAAGCCACTCCTATAATAGCAGAGTTTCCTGTAGCCATTCCGTCCATACCATCGTTCAGATTAGCACCATTGGACACTGCCGTAACTACAAATATGGTAACTAATACAAAAAGAATCCAGCCTCCCGTTTGTGCATACTCCCCTAGAAAGGCTGTAAAATCTGCATAATCCAGGTTATTGTTCTTAAAGAAAGGAATAGTACTCTTGGTAGATTTCTCTACGCTTTCCATATGCACTACATGGGTTTGTCCATTTTTGTGAGTTTCTACGTTTTGTTTTAGCACTACATCCGGACTTAAATAAAGGGTAAGCCCGACGATAAATCCCAAACCTACTTGAGCTATGACCTTGAACTTACCGTGTAAGCCATCTTTATTCTTCCGAAAAACCTTTATATAATCGTCTGCAAAGCCCAAAACTCCTAACCAAATAGTGGTAATGAGCATAAGTATCATATAAACGTTGTGGAGCTTACCAAGTAATAAACATGGTACTAAGATTGCTACTATGATAATAATTCCTCCCATAGTAGGCACACCTAATTTCTTTGTATTGAAAGGATCAATACTTTCGTCGCGCTGCACTTCTGTTACATTCATACGCTTCATACGCTTGATGAAATGCTCTCCGAAGACGAGCGAAATAAGTACCGATAAAATAATAGCCATCAATGCACGGAAAGATACATAGCCGAACATACGTGCCCCTGGCAATCCTACTCTATTGAGTATATCAAAGAGATAATATAACATAGATATTAAACTTGTTCCGATTGGAAGATTTCTTGTAACACTTCTTTATCATCAAAATGATGCTTTATTCCTTTAATCTCTTGATAGTTCTCATGTCCCTTTCCTGCTACGAGAACCACGTCTCCTGCTTGTGCCAAAAGACAAGCCGTGCGAATAGCTTCTTTTCTATCCACTATGGAGAGTACTCGCTGCTTATCTCCTTTCTCTACCCCTGCTAACATATCATTGATGATGTCTTGAGGTTCTTCAAAACGTGGATTGTCCGAGGTTATAATCACCCTATCGCTCTGTTTCAGAGCCGAAGCCGCCATCAGCGGTCGTTTGCCTTTATCTCTGTTTCCTCCTGCCCCTACTACGGCATATACTTGCCCTCTTCCTCTGAGAACTTCTTGTATCGTATCCAAAACATTGTCCAAGGCGTCCGGTGTATGTGCATAATCTACTATGGCTGTGTAACCACGAGGAGAGCGCAAGGCATCAAAACGACCGGAAACAGGGTGCAAAGCACTCAATGCAATCAATGCTTGCTCCGGATCTTCACCCAATAGGCACGCTGTAGCATACACAGCTGTAAGGTTATACGCATTGAATCTTCCTATGAAAGGTAGCATTATTTCTTTTCCATTCATCGTGAGAGTCATTCCATCGAAACTATCTTCCAAGACTTTGGTTTTATAATCTGCCATTGTCATCAGCGCATAAGTTTTTACGGCAGCTGAAGTATTTTGAGTCATTACACTACCATTGCGATCATCTATATTTGTGAGTGCAAAGGCTGTCTTAGGAAGAGAGTCAAAGAAAGCTTTCTTTGCTTTGAGATATTGGTCAAAAGTTCCATGATAGTCCAAATGATCTCTGGTAAGATTAGTAAACACGCCACCCGCAAAAGTCAGTCCACCTATACGATGTTGTGCTACTGCGTGAGAGCTTACTTCCATAAATACATAACTACAGTCAGCCTCTACCATACGTGCCAACAAGGCATTCAAGCTCACAGCTTCGGGGGTAGTGTGAGTAGCAGGAACGGCTTCATCGTTTATATAGTTGCAAACGGTAGAAAGCAAGCCTACCTTATATCCTAATCTTCTGAAGAGCTGATAAAGCAACGTAGCTATGGTGGTTTTTCCATTTGTACCTGTTATACCCACCAATCGGACTTGGGTGGAAGGATAGCCATAGAAAGCAGTAGCCAGTCTTCCTACTGCCATTTCTGTACTCTCTACTTGCAAGAAAGTAATATCCGGTGGAAGTGTAGCAGGGAGTTCCTCGCAACAAATAGCTGTAGCTCCCATAGAAATAGCCTTTTCTATATATTCGTGTCCGTCTGCTTGCGTACCCCTGATGGCTATAAACAGATTTCCTTCGGATATTTTTCTGGAATCTATTTGTATTCCTGTTATAGTTTTATCTATACTGCCGTGTATGCCACGTGTCTGTATATCTTTTATTAGTGCTGAAAGTTTCATACATTAAAGTGAATTCAACGTGAGTTTTATGATTGTTCCTTTTTGTACCATAGTTCCTGGAGTTATACTCTGCTGTGTTACCCTACCTACGCCCGATATTTGGACACGTAGTCCTGCCTGTTTCAGTAAGTAGACAGCATCTTTGGCTCCCATTCCGTGTACATTGGGGACTTTATTTTGTGCATATTGTTTTTCCTTTTGGAGAGTAACGTGTACAGGTGTCCATTGTGGTTTTCCCCAAACTTCTCCTTTGATATTTAGAAGCGTCTGGCTGTTGGAAGGAACTCCTATGTGCTGCAAAACAAGTGCAGTTTCTTTAAGATCTCCTCTCAATACTTGTGGCGTAAATATCGCGGTGCTGTCTTTCGCTTCTTCCAATTTTCCCCTCAACCGGCGGGCATAAAGACGTTCCGATATATTCTTAAACACCGCTCCAGCCATTAAACCGCCAGAGGGAGAACCTCTGTCTATCACGATAGAGACAAGACAAGTGTATTGTGGAGATTCCGATGGGAAATAACCACAGAAACTTACCAAGTGCTGTCTTCCTCCCGACTTATATCCTGCAGCTCCTTGAGAAACTTGAGCCGTACCCGTTTTCCCCGATGCCCGGAAGTGAGGACTATGTGCTGGTTTTCCCAATCCGTGCTCTACTACACGCTCCAATATCGTTTGTATCTGAGAGATGGTTTTGTCCGAACATATTTTCTCTATCACAACCTGTGGTGGAAATTCCTCTATTATTTCTCCAGCTTTGCTCACAGACTTCACAAATAGAGGTTTCATCATCGTACCATTATTGGCTATGGCATTGTAGAAGTTCAGTATGTACACAGGCGGTACTTGCGTACCATAACCTATACTCATCCACGGTAACGTAGTTTTTGCGAAATACTGCTCTTTAGGACCTCTGATAACAGGTTTGGCTTCGCCTTGAAAACCTAAATTCAAAGGAACTCCCATTCCCATACGTTTCAGTCCGTCTATAAATTTTTGCGGATTATGCTTATAATGATCATCTATGATTTTTGAAACTACGATATTGGAAGAAACTTCTATCCCTTTCGTTACCGTAATGCTTCCAAATCCCCCTTTATAATAGTTCCAGTCTCTCATTTGACTGCCATACATATTCATAATACCGGAACCTGTATCTACAACATCGTCCGGTGTTGTATAACCATCTTCCAATGCCACCATAATAGAAGCGGTCTTAAAGGTAGAGCCCGGCTCCATAAGACTGCTGAGAGCTATATTGTTCGCCTCTGTATAATTCCCTTGACTGTTCCTCAACAGGTTTACATTGGCTAGAATTTCTCCCGTTTTCACGTCCATAACCATCGCTACGCCAGACACAGCCCCTATTTCTTTTACTTTGTCCATAAGAGCTTTCTCTGCTATGTCTTGTACATCTACATTGATGGTAGTTACGATGTCATAACCATCTATCGCTTTTCTGTCTGTAATTTCTACCCTACGTCTATTGATTTGTTCGTAGTGCATAACTCCATCTACCCCCCGAAGAAGACTATCGTAAGTAAGCTCCAATCCATTCTTTGCACCCAAGGATTGATCCGGAAACAGATCTCCGAGGGTACGTTCAGCCAAGCTGCCGAATGGTTTCTTACGATTGTTCGAAGGCTCTGCTATCACTCCTCCTCTATTGGGCGATAAGCTCAGGACAGGAAGTTTCCGAACTTCTTTATATTGTAGATAAGAAACTCTATAAGGATAGAGTGGGTAATAACGTTTTTGCTTGGAAGTACGTCCTTTCAATAGGTGTTGTTTGAAGTATTGTGTACTCTTATCGGGGAATATTTTATTAAGTCCTGTCGCTATTTCGTTGATATCCGCCCATAATGTAGAGTCTTTTTCTTTCGTTCCTGCTCCCAAGTCTATGAACAGTTTGTATTCAGGCAAACTACTTGCCATCAGCTTACCATCGCTGGAAATGATGTTTCCACGCATAGGTTTCAGTGGCTGACTGGGGCTTTGCTGTCTTGCAGATACTTCTCTCCAATAGCTTCCTTCTATCACAGAAATCCAAAAACCTTTGGTTAAAACTACAGCCCCCATCAGAAAGAAGATACCGATGAATCCGCCAAATACCCAAATGGCTCTATCCTTGATTGGATTTTTTCTCTTGCCTTTGTTCATTTCTTCTCCGTTTTTATGACGTAAGGTGGCTGATTGGGAACTTTCAGTCCGTTCTCTGTATCGCCTATATAATCTTCCAATTTAGATTGACGGGTACGCACCGTAAGCTCGGAGCTAACAGACAGAGCTTCGTAACGTGCGTCCAAGCGTTCTTTCTTCAACTTGTCTATCTCTACGATTTTTCGTTGCATACTGTATCTATTATGTACGTAGTGCATAAGCATTAAAAACACCACAAGCAGCAACAATCTATTTCTCTTTACAAACTCCACATTGAGGAACTCTCCTATGAAGATATTGCGTATCGTTGCCCACCTGTTTTTCTTCGGCGTATTTTCTTGGGTTGTTTCCATTTTTATATCTTTTCTGCCACTCGCAGTTTGGCACTGCGTGAGCGTGGGTTATGTGCTTGTTCTGTTTCTGTAGGCAAAATCACTTTATTCTGTACAGGACGAAGAGGTGCAAAACTTCTACCATAAAAGTCTTTTTCTACTACACCGTCTACATTTCCTGTTTTCATGATATTCTTCACAATACGGTCTTCCAATGAATGATACGTAATCACCACCAATCTGCCACCGGGAGCCAACAACTCTATGGCTGCCTGCAGCATCTCACGGAGGGCTTCCATTTCTTCGTTTACCTCTATACGCAATGCCTGAAAAACTTTGGCAAGTTCTTTCTTTTCTCTTTCTCTACCGAAGAGAGGCTGTATAAGTTCCAAAAACTCTCCTATTCTTTCTATAGGCTTTTCCGCACGTGCTTTTACCAGTACAGAGGCTATCTTTCTACTGTTTTTCAGCTCTCCATAGAGATAAAATATCCTTGCCAAATCTTCTTCTGCATAAGTATTGATAATTTGCGCTGCTGTCTGTGTAGCACGTTGGTTCATACGCATATCCAGTGGAGCATCAAACCGAAAAGAAAAACCACGATCCGCTTCGTCCAAGTGGTGAGAAGAAACTCCAAGATCTGCCAGCAATCCATCTATCTCCTCCACTCCATAATAACGCATAAAGTTTTTCAGATAACGGAAATTACTTCTTACAAAGGTAAAACGAGCATCATTTTGAGGAATGTTTCGTTCTGCATCTGCATCCTGATCAAAAGAAAAAAGTCGGCTGTGGAATCCCATTCTGCTTAATATTTCTTTGGAATGTCCTCCTCCACCGAAGGTTACATCTACATAAGTACCTCCGTCTTGCAGTCCTAACCCTTCCATACATTCTCCCAATAATACCGGAATATGATATATCGCACCTCCTGAATTCATCTAATTTTAGTTTTCCTCTATTGCTTCGTTATGCCTTTTATACCTGCTTAGAATAGCTTCCTATACTTAGAGCTATAATCGGTGTAAAGTTACGCTTTTCTCTATATATAAAAACTATGCTTTGCCTTAAAACTGTAGTGTGAGTTACCAACAGAGATACACAGCGCGCACAAAGACACTTCACTGAACAGAACTACCCTACTCTATATCCCCAAAGAAAAATGATGCGCCCTCTCTCTGAAAATCTTTCTGTCTTCATAGGTAGAAACGCATCATTCCTTCTCGGTACGTAAGTTCTATAGTGTAACTTACATCACTACACCCTCATAGCAGCTCCTCCTAAGGCTCCCAAAATAGCAGAAGCAACTGCAATAAGCACTTTCAAAATCAAGTTCAATTTGTTGTTTTTCATAGTTTTTCGGTATTAAGGTAAATAATTGGTTGGAATTTGCTTTTGTTTTCTCATATATAGAGAGGTGGTACCCCCTCCCTATACATTGAAGAGTACAGATTAGCTACCTAAGCTATTTTCTTCCGCTTCGGTTTTAGTTTTATCGTATCGGAGACATTTTACGCCTTCCATCAGATTTCTCTTTGCGATGGTACGATCTGCATTTCTCACACCCGCAGGAATGAATCTCACAAAAAGTTTAGCAGTCTGCGAGTTAACCTCGTCTGCAGTAGCCACTCCACTCTTCGGATTTTTCATAGACAAACGGAACGTACCCAGCCCGTCCAATGTTACACTTTGTGAATTGCACAAATACCTATTCATTACAGTAACAAGGTTGTCTATTGTGTTCTTCACATCACCTGTAGAGAGAGAAGAGAGTTGGGCTATCTCTTTGGCTATAGTGTCCGTTTTCACATTACTGGTTATAACTACCTGTGGATAAAACTTCACTTCTTCCTTCTTCAAAGGATTCTTTCTTTTTTGCGCTTTGTACAGTAACATAATTCTTAAATTAAAAGTTCTCAAATAAGGTTCTTTCTATAGATAAGCTTAACTACACTGCAAATGTATCTCAGAAAATTTATTCACAAAATAAAAACATCACATTCATCTTAATCATATGATTTTATTGGAACGAGGAATGAAGAAATAACCCTCACAGACTATCTTTTCTACTGCGTCATCACTACACACCCAAAACTTCTTATTCACTTGTATCTCACAACAAGAATTGCCGGTTTTAGCATATTCACAACCGAATCTGTACGATTACGACATTTCCTCCACACCATATAAACATATCCAATGACACAATTCACGACAATAGTACCAACAGAGATTCCCTCTTGCCCGATATTACCACACAAAACTCATAAAACCACAAAGAAAAGTTTGGTACTTAGGAAGTTCTATATATCTTTGCACCGCAATAAACGTAATATAAACCAAAATCAAAGTCCGAATTATGTATTTAGACGCAGCTAAAAAGAAGGAAATCTTTGAAAAGTACGGAAAGTCTAACACTGACACCGGCTCTCCTGAAGCTCAAGTGGCATTGTTTTCATACCGTATTTCTCACCTGACTGAGCACCTTAAGCTCAACAGAAAAGATTATAGTACTGAAAGAGCTTTGACTACATTGGTAGGTAAACGTCGTGCATTGCTCAATTATTTGAAAGATCGCGACATTGAACGTTACCGTGCCATCGTTAAGGAACTTGGATTGCGTAAGTAATCTCCACCTTAAGGTAGACAAACGAAAAAGAAGCGAGCAGGATTTTCATCTTGCTCGCTTCTTTTTTTATTCGGAAACCCTCCACTCTACTTCTTGAGCGATTTATATACGGGAATAAATACCAAGGCACCGGACATAAGTATGGTTACTATGAGCATTCCGTCTACACGAGGGGCAGAGGTTATCACCACTGCACAAAGGCTCACCCAAGCCAAAACAAAGAGGATACACTGTAATTTACTGAGTGGTCTTTTCATCTTCTACGTTTTTAAGAGGGTAAAAAAGCGTCTTCTATGATATCCGTCATCACCTCTTTAATATCTAAACCCGCAGCACGGACTTGCTGTGGTATAAAGCTGGTAGCTGTCATTCCCGGTGTTGTGTTTACCTCCAGCATATTGATCACATCTCCTGCCGTGATGATGTAGTCTACACGGATAATACCCTTACACTTCAGAATATCATAGATGAGTGAGGTGAGTTTCTGTACACGTGCAGTAACTTCTTCCGATAGACGAGCCGGAGTTATTTCTGTTACCTCTCCATTGTATTTGGCATTGAAATCAAAGAATTCATTCTTGCTAACCACTTCTGTAATAGGTAGCACCACTTCTTTACCTTTCACCTTATAGCAACCATTGGCTATTTCCGTACCGTCCATAAAAGCTTCTACCATCACATCGTCCGATTCTGCAAAGGCAGTTTCCAGAGCCGGACGAATTTCTTCTACCGTCTTTACTTTGGTTACTCCGAAACTGGATCCACTGGCATTGGGCTTGATAAAGCAAGGTAGTCCTATGGTGTCTATGATGTCTTGCTCCGAGATGCTTTGTCTTCTATTTACTACAAGAGATTCTGCCACTTTCAGACCTAAACTCTTGAGGTATTGGTTTAAGTGAAACTTACTAAAGGTAAGTGCGGAAACAAGTACATCACAAGTAGAATAAGGCAAACCTATCAGTTCAAAATAACCTTGCAAAATACCATTTTCTCCGGGCGTCCCGTGAATAGTGATGTAAGCAAAGTCCGGACGTATGCGCTCTCCATTTGCTACGAAACTGAAATCATTTTTATCTATAGGCGCATTTCCTTCCGGCAAAACTGCTTCCCATTTCTCCTTGCTAAGCTCTACGAGATAGATGTCGTATTTATCCGCATCTATAAAGGAACGTATACCCTCTGCACTCTTCATAGAAACAGCGTGTTCCGAAGAGTCGCCTCCTGCTATGATGGCTATTTTTCTTTTCATAATCTGTATGATGTTTATTCTCTATTGCTGATGTAGGTTCTCCAACGCTCTAATAAAGCCTGCATATCTGCGGGCAACTCTGTAGTGAAGAACATATTTTCTCCCGTAGTAGGGTGTACAAAGCCCAAAGTTTTGGCATGAAGGGCTTGGCGCGAACAGGTATCAAAGCAGTTCTGAACGAATTGCTTATACTTGGAAAAGTGTGTACCTTTCAGAATTTCGTGTCCTCCATACCGCTCATCGTTGAAGAGGGTATGCCCTATATATTTCATATGCACACGTATCTGGTGGGTACGTCCGGTTTCCAATTTACATTTTACCAAGGTAACATAACCTATGCGTTCCATAACTTCGTAATGCGTAACAGCGTGCTTGCCCTGTGCCGGGTCTTCAAGTACTGCCATTTGCATTCTATCTTTGGGATTTCTACCTATGTTTCCTTCTACAGTTCCTTGATCTTCTGTTATAAGTCCCCACACCAAAGCATTGTATTCTCTTTGTGTAGTTTTATTGTAGAATTGCAGTCCCAAGTGTGTTTTGGCTTCGGGTGTTTTGGCTACCACAAGTAAACCGGAAGTATCTTTATCTATGCGGTGTACCAAGCCTACTTGAGGGTCATTGGGGTCATAAGAAGGCACATCTTTAAGGTGCCAAGCTATGGCATTGACCAACGTCCCATGATAATTGCCACAACCGGGGTGTACCACCAATCCTGCCGGCTTGTTGATGACCATAAGCTGGGCATCTTCATAGACCACGTCCAAAGGTATATCTTCTGCTTTTATATCATTCTCGTAACGTGGACGATCCAACATCAATGTGAGGACATCTCCTCCTTTCACTTTATAACTACTCTTCACAGGCTTATCATTTGCCATAATAAAACCTGCATCTGCAGCTTGTTGGATTCTGTTACGGGAAGAGTGTACTAACCTCTCAAACAGATACTTGTCTATGCGTACCGGCGTTTGTCCTTTGTCTACTACAACCCTAAAATGTTCATAGAGTTCACTACTTTCCTCTACGCCAAGTTCATCTTCTATCCAGTCCTCTTCTATTTCTGCTTGCTTGCTCATCTCTACTTAAAACCAGTCATGTTCTTTGTTCGGAGGAGGGGGAGGAGTTTTCTTTTTCTCCGAGGTAGTGGCGGCAGGAGAAGTTGTTTTCTTTTCTCCTACATTGCTTGTAGTAGGTATCTCCATTTCGTCCTCTGCTGTAAGAAATTGTTTATAGTACTCCTCTTCTGCTATAGAGTCTTGCATCACAGAATTTCCCACTACCACGGTGAGAATGGCGTTATAAGGCACTTTATCTCCTGTCTGAATAGATATACTTCCTCGTTTGATACCATACACCCAATCCTGTTCTCCTGCTATGTACTCCGGTGCTGTAAGACGGAAGCCCATAGCTCGGAGTTTAGCCTCAGCTTGCCTCAAGGAGCTGTTATCTATTATATCCGGTATTTTTATGGTTGGGGCACTTTTACTACTTACAGTAAGATAAATGGTTCTACCCGGTTTCACGTGTGTACCTGCCGCCGGTATCTGCTCCAAAATAGTTCCTACAGGCAACTGTGGGTTGTAAATAGAATCTACAATTTGCGCCTCCAAATCTTCCTTTTCCAAGACTTCTATGGCTTGCGTTTCTATAAGGTTAAGTACTTTGGGGACTGTACGCTCTTCTCCGTGGTGTGTATATAAACTGAGTACTACCGTACTGAGATACATCAGCAAGAGCAATACAACGAAAACAGCTATCAGGTTTAACCAAAAACGCCGATTTGCCTTCCACGAAAAGAAATCTTTGAGTGAAATCATATCTATATAATCTATTTAGAAAGACAAAGATACGCTCTCTTTTGCAGTTTACTGATTTTTACCCTTGTTTTTTATTTACGATTCTCCTATAATGACTCCAATAAACTACAGAAGAGCTCCTAATTACAACTGTCGAGAACCGGGATTTTCCCTGCTACCTGCAACAGATTGGAAGCTTAAACTACAGTTTAGAGCGTACAGCAATCTCTGTTAGTTTATTCCCTATCCAAGTTTATATAAACCACAGCACGAAATATATAGACTTAAGTGTAGTTTATATATTTCGTGCCGGAAGTTTATACTTTTCTTGCTATACGCAGACAAGAAAGATAGTTATAACAATCCTTTCAAATGAAGGGTATGCAACCCTACAAGCGCCGCTGTTTCTGTGCGTAAACGAGAATCGCTCAGAGAAACTCCTTCATACCCCATACTGAGGGCTCTTTCTATTTCTTCCGTACTGAAATCTCCTTCGGGGCCAATAAGTAAAATAGAACTGTCTGCAGTAGGAATTTGTACCAAATTTTTCTTTGGAAAGTCTTGGCAGTGCGCTATAAATCGCTGTGTAGCAGTATGCGTCTGTAGAAAACGATGAAAATCCACCATTTCATGTACTACAGGAAGTGCCGCTTTGAGGGACTGCTTCATAGCAGACAGCACGATTTTCTCTATTCGCTCTGTCTTGATAACTTTTCGCTCCGAATAGCGGGTATGCAAAAAAGAAATCTCATCTACACCTATTTCTGTGGCTTTTTCTACAAGCCATTCCATTCTATCCATATTCTTGGTAGGAGCCAAAGCTAAGTGCAAATGTCCCTTCCATGGCTTCTCTATGACAGTAGACGACAGGATTTCCACGCTACAATGCTTACCGGTAGTACCCGTAATAAGGGCTTCGTAGAAAAAACCTTTTCCATCTGTGAGCTGAATAGTATCTCCTATCTCTTTTCGCAAAACCCGCAGACAGTGCTGTGCTTCTTCTATAGGTAATTCTATGTTTTTTCCACTTATATCGGGACAATAAAATAATTGCATAATGCAAGGGTAAAATTAAATCATGCAATGTCTGCGAATGGAAAATTTCACCAGTGCCATCGCATTGATAGATGTAAGGCTGATGTCTTTGGGTTCGTGATGCGGATTGTAACTCACCAATTTGATACAGCCACTCCGTTCGGAACGATTCACATACTTCACTGCAAGGTATTCATTGTCATTCCTTATAAAGGACACAATATACATTTCTCCGTAAATAATTTCATCGAAATCTACCAGCTCCTTATATCCCACTATATCTCCGGACTTTAATATAGGATACATACTATCTCCACAAACATGGATTGCACCATCGCAAGCAGGGATATTGGGGATAGAAATTTCTCCCAATAAGTATTGTCCTTTTTGTTCAAAAAGCGTACGCAAATTGGCGGCGGCAGATATATCATAAAGAGCTACAGTACGATCATCTTTCTTCTCTACACTTTTAGGTATGTGAATTAAATTTACCTCACCCTCTACTTCTTCCGTCTTTATATAACGCTGACTTCTTTTGGGACTTCCCTTACCCAACAAAAGCCAGTTATAATCTACATCTTTGAATTTCTCCAACACTAAAGGGAAGTCTATACTATTGCGAGATAACCAGTTGGATAATGCCGGACGGGATATTCCAAGATATTCCGCCAACTGCCCGTCCGTTCGGAAATTGAGTAACATTTTGGCGCGTGTTACAATACCCGCCACATCTAAAAAGGTATCCATATATATTTTTATTTATATTTTCTTTCAAAACAATGTTTTCATTCGGTGAATTTCTTACCTTTGTAGCAAGCGATTCTTCCATATAAATGTGTTTCAAAAATAAAAAGAAAGATGTTTGTATGAAAAAAAATGCTACAAAAAATGCTCTTTGAGCAAAAGAACCTAACTATTTAATCTTTAATTAAACATTTAACCTAATGAAAACAGAACACCCAACCATTCGCACACACGAAAGCACTCAGCTTTCATGCGCAAAAGAAGAGAGAAGAATCTCCCCAGAAATTTTATTTGTAAAAAACGATCCGTCAGCTACAGCCATCTGTAAAAAATGCAAGAAAACACTACCTCTATCTTACTTTTATAAAAGAGGAAAAGGTATGTTGGACTACTACTGCAAATCCTGTCGTTGTATGGCAAGCAAAACACAATACGCCAAACGAATTGCAACCGAAACCACCTCTCATATACGCCAGTCCTTCGTAGAAGAGACAGACAGAGGAAAACGCATACTACTGCTCTTGCAAGCCAAACGTAAGGTGAAAGAAAGCATAAAACGAAAGACACAGCTAAGACGAGAACAAGAAGAGGCAGAGTTCTTTTCTTAACAAAGGAATAAGACTTGTCTCGTCCTGAACAGTCATCACAGTTATTCTATAAAAAAGCAAACAGTTCGGCAAGTATAATCCCTGAACTGTTTGCTTTTTAGTTCCCGTTTCTTCCTTCTTGAAGTCTTTAGATATAACCATATTTCAGAAACAAAGATCTAAACATTAAAAAAAGCAAAAAAAATTGACCCTGTTGTTTTTTTTTTTTCTTTGCCCCGAAATTAATGCAACACAAACAAAATGGAAACAAAAAGGTATGAATGATACTGAACACTCATCTTTCCGTATTTAGAGTTGTAGACTCTTATATTCCTTTTTACTCGGATTTGGTACTCTTCGCTTATGAAAATATATAAGGAGAAATAGACCAAGAAAAAGGAAACAATTCAAAAGCCCAAGACTAATCACAAGAAGGCAAAACCCTACAAATCAAGATTTAACAATATAATCCGCCCTAAAACAGGCGTTAGTTAATATACTTAATATAATAAAAAAACAATCATTATGCGAATTAGATTGCTCGCTGTTTTGTTCTGCGTTTCAATGCCTGCCTTTTATGGCAAGGCACAAGAAATAGCACTGAAGACAAATATGTTGGTCGATGTGGCTCTGCCCACACCCAACCTTACTGTTGAGTTTAATGTAGGCAAAAAGCAAACGCTTGAGGTAATGGGCGTTTTAAATCCTTTCACTTACAGAAACAACAAGAAGATGAAGCTTTGGGCTATTCAGCCTGCATGGCGTTATTGGTTTTGTTCTCCTTTTAATGGTTGGTTTGTCGGTGTCCATGCCCATACAGGTCAATTTAACGTAGGTAATTATCGTTTTCCTTTCGGCATCTTTCCGGCAGCTAAGGAACATCGCTATCAAGGCTGGATGGTAGGTGGTGGTGTGTCCGTAGGCTATCAGTGGGCACTTTCAAAACACTGGGGATTAGAATTCGAGATAGGCGGAGGTTATACTCATTTTGACTATGAGCGCTTTAAGTGTGCCAAATGCGGAACAAAGGAAAAGAGCGATAATAAAGGTTTTTTAGGTCCTACAAAAGTCGCAATCTCATTAGTTTATATAATAAAATAACAAGGAAAGAACTATGTTAACAAATATCTTTAAGAACTGTTTACTACTCTCGTTGACCTTTTTCTCTCTGTCTTCTTTTGCAACGGAAAGTGTAGGTCCTCACTTTAAGGTACAAAAACCCTATCGTGACGGAGACTCTGTAAGAGCAAAAATGACTGTTGTGTTGGATAATGTAGATCTCAAAAAGCAGACTTTACTCATACTTACTCCTTATCTCACAGCTGATAATGGAGAGAAGTCTTATACACTTAGTCCCATCTATGTGGGTGGTCACAACGCACTTATACAATATGAGCGACAAGCGAAAAAGTTCAATGGTGGTATAACTCCTTTGGCTGTTGTCCGTCGTAAGAACGGAAAGCCACAGCAAATAGAAGTTCTGCTGTCAGCTCCTTATCGCAATTGGATGTCGGAAGCGGCACTTGCTGTAAAAGAGAAAACACATGGCTGTGCAGGCTGTGATTTGGGAGAAAGCAACTATAATGTAGCTCGCAATTTCTTTGGAGAACTTTATATTCCCCACTATCAGCTGGCTTATATAGAGCCAAAGGCAGAAATGAATAAGGTGAGAAATGAAAAGTTTGCGGCACACTTTGCTTTCATTGTATCTAATTCCACATTAAAGCGTGATTATCGCAATAACAAACTTGAACTGGATCGTGTAGATAGCATAACCAATAACATTCTTCAGAATAAAGATTTGAAAGTGTCCACCGTGTCTATAGATGGCTATGCATCACCGGAAGGAAACGAGACTACCAATCTTGATTTATCACAAAGCAGAGCGCAAGCATTGGTAAACTATCTGGTTTCCAAGTTCCAATTACCTGCAAGCATGTTCCATGTGCAAGGTCATGGAGAAGATTGGAAAGGATTAATTCAACAAATTTCCAATTCTGAAATGGACTGGAAAAACGAAGTGTTGGATATCATAAACAACTATAGTGGGCAGACACGCAAAGAAAAATTGGCTGCGATACATGGAGGTAACCCTTATCGGTTCCTGTTGCTCAACTTTTATCCCCTCCTCCGCCGTACGGAATATACGCTCCAGTTCAGCGTGAAAGCTTTTAGCTTGGAAGAGGCAATAGCCTATATGAAGACGAAACCACATTTGCTGAGCCTTAACGAAATGTATATGGTGGCAAACAGCTATCCGGAAGGAAGTGAAGAAAGAAAAGCAGCATTCCGCACAGCTGCAACCATTTATCCTAAAGACCCTGTGAGCATGGCAAATCTTGCAGCCTTAGGAATATCGGAAGGCACCGTAGATAATGCAACCGAAACATTGCTGAAGGAGGTTGGCAATCAGAAACAAGCCATTAACAACTTGGGTGTACTCAATGCAAAGAAAGGAAACTTCGTAAGAGCAAAGGAACTTTTTATGCAAGTGCATGACATGCCCGAGGCACAGCATAACCTTAAAGAAATAGAGAAGGTGCAAGAAAGCATGCTTCGCTAATTAAGAAAAAGAGATAAAAAACAAAATATTCTATTATTTAATTTAGTTATTTTTATGAACAAAATCTTAGTAAAAGTAGCTGCCTTTGTCCTTGGTTTAGGACTTATGACAGCATGTACAAACAATGATGAGCCGGACAATGGCAACACTGCTTCAGCAGGTAGCACATACATGTCTGTTGCTATCAATCTCAATACAGCTGGAGGCTCTCGTGCAGACGGTCAGGAAGACACAGCGGGTAATCCGGATAACAATTTCGTAGGAAAGTGGGCCGGTAAGGATAAAATTAAGACTATCGATGTTTACGTTTTTAATAATACAGACCTACTTGAAGCCTATCAATCTTTCGTTGCCGGTCAATTTCAAGTTCATGGTGCCGCTGCAGATCACTCTGTAACAATTACCCCTTCCAAGGGTATTAAGGTTTTACCTGGGGACAAGAAAGTATATGTAGTGGTAAATCCAACAACAGAAACACAGAACTTTTTGCCACACGTAGTTAACACAACTACACTTGCAGAATTCCAAGCAAAATATGAGAATGTGGCAGACGTTGCCACAAACAACCTTGCGCCTGCCGTAGAAAATAATCTTACTGCTACAGTAAAAACTCCTGCAGACAAGATTGCCTCTGTAGATAGTGATAACACAGATGTCATCACCATGACTGCTATAGAACTTGCTTCTGTTGCTGTGGTCGATAATGTTAGTGAGGCCGCAACATTGAGCGGGAACACAACAAACCGTGCAAAGCTGACTGTAAAGCGCGCTGTAGCTCGTGTTATGGTAACAACAAAAGCAGAAAGCTTTGAGATAAAAGGTGATGATGCCTTAACTGCCACTGTTGAGACAGAGGAAGTGTTAGGTACTATAAAAAACATTAAGTATGTTGTGGCACAAGGTGAAAAATCTCTTTATTTCATGCAACGCAAAGGTGGCACTACAGACTTGACTTACAAGACACCTAATTCTTCATATGTAGCTAATGGCACTAATTATACATGGGATAAAGCCGGCAACATGTATGATTACTCCGGTTTGTGGAAGAATAGTGGCTCTACAAATATACAAGGTATTCCAGTTCCAACCAAAGCCCTTTATGATGCTACTGCATCTACCGCATTAAGCAAGATTACAGCAGACTTGGTCACTCAATTAAACGGTGAGTTTATTTTACCCAACACACATACATGGGGTGCCACTCAAGACGCTTCCGGATATCGCAAGGCAAATACAGCTTATATCCTTGTACGTGCTCAATTTACTCCAAAGAAGGTTGTAATGGACAATGGTAGTATAAACGATGCCTATACAGAAGGAAAGACATTCTATCTGGGTGCAAACGGTGTCTTCTATGAATCGGTAACTGCTGCCAGAGATGCAAGTAAGAAAGGTGTAGCCGGTCAAACTGCTGCTAAATACGAAAAAGGTAAAGTCCTATATTTTGCATGGATAAATCCGGATCATGCTGATACAGGTAAATGGATCAATTCTCCTATAAACCGCAATAACATTTACCATGTACAAATAAACGGTTTCAAGAGAATCGGTGCAAACTGGAATCCATTGGTTCCAAATCACCCTAATAATCCAACAGATCCAACAAATAATCCCAATAATCCAGATCCAAAACCGGGAGATGAAGATCCTCAAAATCCAAATGAGCCTGAAAATCCTCCTGTAGATCCAAAAGATCCTTTGACTCCAAAAGAAACTTGGATGTCTGTTCAGACAACGATTTTACCTTGGAATGTTCATTCTTATGCTGTCATTCTTGACATTTAATTGACTGTTTCCAACTAAATAAAACCATAAAAATCGGGAGGAGAACTCCTGTTCTCCTCCTGATTTTCAAAAAAAATAAATTCCGAAGTATTTATAACAGCAGAAAAAAAATGAAGCATTTTAGCAAGATATTATTGGCAATATTCACTTTGGTGACAATTGTAGGGTGTGATAGTCTGATTTATGACGACAATAAGCATTGTCCCCAAGGTGTATATGTGAGCTTTTATTCCAAAACACCTTGTGAGGAAGTAGCTTTCTACCCTTCTGTTGAACACTTGGAAGTATTTGCGTTTGATAAAAATGGAGTATTGGCTGGCGTAACAAAGGTTGAAAAACCTAAACTTACAGCCGATTATGAAATATATATGCCATTGCCGGAAGGTTATTATACATTCGTGGCATGGACAGGACTTAATATGGATCGTCTTGACCGAACCAAATTGCAAGTGGGAACGACAAAGAAGACTGATGTATTATTCAGTATGAAAGAAGCAAATGGATTTGCCGACTCAGCCCCTGTGCCAGGATTCAAAATTTATCAAGGTCAAAGCGATGAAGAGGTTCATCTACCTTCTACCAAAGATAATGGAACTGTTGAGCGACATACAAAAATTAACCTTCTAGAGCAGACCAACCGTATAAACGTATCAGTAGAAGGACTGAAAGAGCCAGAAAACTTTGAGATCAGAGTTTATTCAGCTAATGGTACAATGAAGGTAGATGGCAGTATCGTTATGAATAAAAATATAATGCAATATCCAAGTATAACCACCTCTGACGTAGAAAAACAACTACTCTCTGCCAAGTTTAATACATTGAAGTTGCAGACCGGTTATAGAAACACACTGGAAGTTTATGACAAATTCCAAAAGAAAGTAATATTCCGTGGCGACTTGGTAGGCTCAATACTTTTGAGTAAGTCAGATGATCATGACACTAATATCAATTTGGCTTGTACACATGATTTTGATATAAAGCTATATGTAAGAGATGTCTGTGCATGTGGAGAGTACACATTTGTCGCTTGTGAGGTGAATTTAATAAAGTGGAATATTCATAGCTATAACATCGGTTTGGGCGAAATTTATTGATAATGAAAATTACAATATGGAACATAAAAAAACAAGCTCAGGCTTCTTGATTGGGATAGTGGCTTCACTTCTTCTCTCCTGTTCCTCTAATATAGGAGAGCCAGATGATGCATTGAAAGCACCACAATGGTTGGCAATCTCTGTAAACTTGCCACACTTCACTCAGACAAGGGCTGGAGTTACAGATAAAAATAACGATCAGCCTTACGAAGGCTCCGCTGCCGATCAAAAAGTAACCTCTGCACGCATCGTGTTGTATGATAACAATGATATGGCGATGTATTCTTTTGACATCACTTCCACGGATATAGCAGTAGGCTCATTTACCAATGCACCTTTTACCATTAAAGCAAAGGCTCTCAAAAAAGCCAATTATTCCGTTTTGGTATTGGTTAATCCCAATGACAAGGTGAAAGCCGTTACAAATAAAGGTAACGTAAAATCACAATTTGAAACAGCAACCACCGCAACCATAGATGTTCTTGTTTCTGAAACAGCAGGTGTGTTTATGACCAACGCACATGGATATGTACCCACAACAAATGCCAATTGGAAAGAAACAGCAACAGAGGCAGAGAGCGTTCCTGTGCAAGTACAGGTAGAACGTTCTGTGGGTAAAGTATTTGTTTATCCTGCCAAAGGAGAAGGTGTGCAAGTAGAAGGCGGTGCTACAGTTGGCACAGCAACAATGGATTGTTTCTGCACAGATATTACCAACTCTAAGATATTCTGGATGAGGAAGCCGGGATTGAGTCTCACAAGCAATGGAACTTCTACTACAGAAGCACCTACTGCCACAGAGACCACGACTACTCCACACTACTATCAATATGCCATAGATCCTAACATGGACGTAACTGTGCCGACCGAATTTAATATCCATACGGAGTTTCCACAAACAGTCTCTTTGGGTGGTTGGGCTGATGACAAGGGTATATATGTCATTGAAAATACAATGAATAACGTGGCCCAGCTACACAACAATACTACCCGTTTACTTGTCAGACTCCAATATGTGCCAGCATCGTTGAACTTTGAAAGCGCAGACAAAAGTTGGGCAGAATACAAGGGTAAACTTATGACATTAAAGGAACTGAAAGAGAAAATAACAGCTTCTGTCACACAAACCGATGAGCAGATGAAGATGCCTACAGGATTTAAAACCGACGTTGCTCAACTGAGTGCTGCAGAAAAAACTTTCAACAAGTCATTTTATAGTCATAATTTGAAATTCTATCATCAGGCTTTGAACATATATTCTACATACATACGTCATTTCGATGACACCAAACAGCCTAAAATCATGGCTTATGGGCGATATGGAGTTGTGAGAAATCACATATACAAGATTACCATTACCAAGGTAATGGGACCAGGTTCACCGGTTCCTCCTATTCCAGACGAAAATCCCGACGACACCCCCACTACCTACATAGCTGTGAATACCGTTGTCGTCCCGTGGAATACGAGAACCTTATCATCTATAATTCTCAATTAAAAAGACAAATGTATCAACTTGTAAAATACAGGATTGACTGTCAGTTCCATCGGAGAATGTACAATATTTTTTTACTGATGGTGATAGTGATGACAGTCTTGTCGTGTTCAAATAGCGACGAGGTTGGACTAAATAATCAAAGTTCAACAGTAGGCTATACTGCTTTCATGACACGAGCCCAGGGCATTGCGCTTTCACTCAATCAAGATGCACAAGATCATGAGGACAAAGTTGTACATCTTCGCCTTATGGCTTTTGAGCATGCCACAGGCAAAGTTATATATAACAAGGTACACCCGATAGCTGATTTTGTCAATTATGCGGTCAAAGTGCCTTTGCGTATCGGTGAGTATGATTTCTGTTTTGTAGCCAATGAAAATACAGAGTTGACCACAGCCCTTAACAAGATTACCTTTAAGGACGCTCTTTATTATGATGATGCCTTGACAAAAATAGCCTATAAAGGAGTCAATCACAAGCCGGATTTGTTCTTCATGACAGCAGAAGTAACAGGTATAATCAGTTCCGGCAATACAGAGAATAATCCATTGAAAATTGATGTAAACCTTGTCCGTTGTCTGGCAAAGGTTAATATAAGTATGGATTACAAAACCAACATGACTACCGAGCAAAAAGAATACATAAAAGATCTGAGGCTTACTTCCATTCTTTTTAAGAATTTGCCTAAGACCTATTCGCTCTTCCCCCCGAAATCAGTTTATACCGGTGAGTTGACAAATGATGATTATGCCGGTGTTGCAAATGCGAGTTACAGTGATGAAGGAGTTAACCCTGTTTTAAGAAAAGCTGTATATATACCCGAACATCTTCGCTCACTTACCGATTCCGAGAGTTCGCAGAGCGCAATTGTAGTAAGCTATCGAAAGCATGGTATAGACAGAAGTCATACTGTTGTTATTGACCACCAGAATTGGAACAAAGGTGATGATACCTATACACCTGGAAATAAATCCATCTTAAGCACAAAGAGTATTGTGCGCAATACTTCCTATTTTCTTTCCGGTACACTGGAAGGATGGGAGGAAGAATCCATCTCATTTGGTTGGAAAATTCTACCATGGACTGTGATTTCCTCATTTAAGGGGTTTGCCGCTGTGAGTGTAACTACGACAATTGTCCCACAGCCGGATGTAGAAGTGCAAGGTCCAAACGAATTACTATGGCACTCCGGCTCAAGTGAAGGAATAAAAATAAAAGTAGACATAGAAACTCCTGCTGGTGGAGTATGGCGTTTTACAATTACCAACCACAACGACTTCTCTCTTACAGGCAGAATGGTAAATACGGGAACTTCCACCGTTACAGGCATTGCAGGCAGTGGTCCTGTAGAGTTGACTATTACGCCACTTAAGCCATGGACCGGTAAAATTAGAATGACAGAACTTTATATGACAATCAATGGTGTAGAAGTTCAGATTGTACCTCAGTTTATAAAAGACAAAATTGAACCGGGACCTACTCATCGATATTTGATTAAACAAGTAAACTAAAGCATGAAAACTTCAAACTTACTATACGCAGTGTTTTTCTCTATACTTTTCATGACATTGAGTGCATGCAGGGCAGAAGAAGATACTCCTATTATTGATAAAGAGAATTCTTACCAACTACGGTTTGATTTGTCTATACTACCCTTAAGGACAAGAGCAACAGAGATGGGTATAGATGACCCACTCCATGAGAACAAGATCACGACAATGAACGCTTTCATCTATGATGATGCAGGTACACAGCAAGGACATTTTTCCACTACGAAAGGTAATTTGGTAATAAACGCTGCACAAAATGCCATTGCCGGTACTGCCACGATTTATGTTCCTAAGACTTCCGGCTTGTCAGCCAGATATAACGGCAATGAATATCATCTCTATGTGATTGTAAACTATCATGGCACTGAGAACTTGGATGGCAAAAGCTTAACAGATTTGAAGTCTACGGTCATGACCTCCGAGTCTATGGTTCAATCCACTATCAAGCCACAGGACGACTTCCTCATGGATGGAACAATGAAAACCGGGGTTATGAATTGGGCAACGAGCAATAACTACAATATCACCACCATAACAGGAAATACTTTGAAGTTGTCACGTGCCGCGGCAAAAATAAGAATCCGCTTGGAGAAAAGTATTGAAGTGAAGGACAGCAAAGACACCTACGAGGTTTTAGGTAGTCCCACGATTGCACTCAAAAGCTATACCAAGCAAACCAGCCTGCTTGCCGGTTCACCCATAGCCTCCCCCACCTACTTATATATGGAAAACTATCAGAATATGATAGAATCCGAATATAATGGCAAAAAATTCTATGCACGCCAAGTGCCATATTATAGCTACGAGAATGATTGGACAAACAATTCCCAACTCCGTACTTATGCGGTTATTAAGTTGCGTGTAAGGAGTCAAAGCACAGGAAAGGAAAGCGACAGCTATTATAGCATTCCTCTGAACTATCTTATCGCCAAAGACGGCATGACTGCAGAAGAGATTGCCGGTACAACAAAACTGCAGCGCAATCATCTTTACGACATAGAATGTAGCATTAAGGAATTAGGAAGTGCAGAACCCACAAAACCTATTGATATTCCTTACGGCTATATTACTGTAGAGGATTGGAATCAACCCGATGCCATAGATGTCGCTATCACCAAGGCGCATTATCTGGTAGTAAAGGAGACAAAGCCTGAAATGTTGAATATTGACACTCGGTATGTAGAGTACGTATCAGACTTGGATATTGATGTAGACGCAATGAATAGTAGCATTAAATTTGAATACACACAATATAATAAAGATGGTTCTACAAGACTTATTACAGGAACAAATAAAGATGGTGCCATCAGAGTAGATACAGTTTTTGAAAACAATAAGAAACTCTTGAAAATTACGAGTCCGATTCCTGATAATTATGTGCCTTTAAAAATTCGTTTCAGAGTAAAACAGGTGCAAGATGAAGATGGAAGCAACCCTCTATACAAGGATGTGGAAGTGACGCAGTATCCGCCAGTCTATGTAACGGCAAAACAGTCAAGTGGAAACCCTATCTATTGGTATTCTGCTTTTACGTCATATAATCAAGACGGTCCTGCCGGTGCAGGATATCAAAGCAATGGAACACTATTTAAGATTACAACTCTTGCGCCTCAAGACGGTAAGATTGTTGGAGACCCTACTTCCAACACAGATTATACAGGTCGTGATGAGGAAAGTAATAAAATTATATCGCCTCAGTTTATTGTTGCCTCTCAATGGGGTATGTCCATAACGGTTCCACAATACGATCATTATGCTGCTTATAATAAAACTTGGCGCCAGCATTCTTATAATTTACAGTACGCTACAGGAATTATTGATAGATATAGGGATTATTCGGGCCGTTCTAAAAGATACTATGATTATAGAAACGCAGAAGAACGTGCCTATAATTATTGGGAAGACGATTATGGTATATCAGGTACCAGAACCATTCAGGGAGACCGGACAGGCAATAGCTATAATACCATGTCTTGGACTCATACTTTCAAGTATGAGGGGCATTGGCGAATTCCAACTATAGCAGAATTAGCTTTAATCGTAAAAATTCAAAAAGATCCTAACAGTGCGGTAAAAAGCCTTCTATGGGGACATCAATATTGGTCGGCTCAGTCGGGATATGCTTATAACTTTGATCATGGATACGCATATCAAACTACAAACAATACAGCTATACGTCCAGTCTTTGACACTTATAAAATAAATGAACAATGGTAATACTGAAAAGAACTTTATTATATATAACTATGGTCGCAAGCATATTGTTCATGCTTACTTCCTGCACCGGTGATATATTTGAACCAAACGACGATTCCAAAGATCTTGCCGATGGTGTTCCTGTAACACTTACTTTCCAGGCAGCATTTCCCGGAAGAGGCATTATTACGAGATCTGTAAGTAGCATTACAAACCTTACACTACTGGTATTCAACGAGAAACACCGTTACCTATATCGTGCCAAAGCCACTCTTCAAGAAATAGTTCAAGCTCCCGGTGGCATTACTTTTTTGCCAGATGGTGTGAAGCATCCTGCTGTTGAAAATAAGGTATATAAGTTCACGGTTACGTTGATGTCAAGTAGCAAGCCACGCATTATTCATTTTGTAGCAGATTATGATAAAATAGATGATGCTTTAGCTGGAGACCAAGAATTGGAAGGTGCAGATGAAGGTGAGGTTATGCCTCGCATCATCAGTAAGAAAACCAATGATTTCACTTATTGGCAAGTATTCAGATTTGATCGGATAGACCAAAATTGTTTTAACAATAAAGCCTTTGAGTTATTGCGAGACAAGGCCAAGATTACTGTACACCAAAGTCAAAATAGTGGTTTTGAGCTGAAAGGTTTCAGCATTCATAACGCTCCGGATAGAGGTACAATTGTCTCCTATGCTTCAAAGACTGTACTCAACCCCTCTGACCCTCGCAACTTCTACAGAGATGTCTTATACACGTTCCCAGTAGACCCAACAGAAACTACTCTTCCTGCTGATATACAGCTTCTGGATTTAGGAAACAAGCAATCCAACCTTAATCCTATTCCTGTATTTGAATACAGTAACCGTCAGGCAGAGTCCGAAAAACAGCTGTCTGTCATTTTGTATGGAAAAAGGAACAGTGATACAGATTATTCCTACTATAAAGTCGACCTTGTGCAGAACATTTATGCAGATGAGGCAAAGACGATTTTCATAGGAACACAGAGATTTGATCTTATTCGTAATTATAATTATATAATCAATATCGTATCTGCCAAAGATAAAGGCTATTCAACTTACGAAGAAGCAGTACGAAATCCTGCCAGCAACAACCTATTTGCCTCTGTGGAACTTCAGAATTATGCCGATGTGAGCGATGGAGAGCACACCCTCATAGTAGAGAATACCAATGCCATCATGACCTTGCCTGGTAACTTTAGCTCGGCAATTACGTTTGTTACGAAAAATGTAGGAAATCCGTCACAACATGTTAATGTGTTTTTGAATCAGAAGGCATGTAATGGTGCCATTACAGGCGACCCTTACATTGATTACGCCAAATACGACAGTAATACTGGTATGCTCAATGTGAATGTAAAAGATATTCCCACAAATGAGGATTTACACTATGTATTCAATGTCGTGGCAACTCCTCCCAATAACATACAAGTCCACTTACAGCGAACTATCACACTTACGCTCCGTAAACGCTATGATTTTCATCTTAAGATAGAGGATAAAGACCCAACAAACAAAGCACAAGGCAGTGAAGTTGATATGAAATTTACTATTCCGGGAACTTTGCCATCTACGCTTTATCCTTTCAATGTATATATTGCGGCAGACCAGCTTAGCCCGTTGGTAAACTCTACTTATAATGACCATTTGAAAGTACTCAAGAAAGGTAAACGTATTTACTATGTCTATACGGTTCGTACAGCATCTACTACCAATCAGGAAATTACGCTCCATTTCCAGCGTACCCGCACTAATGGCAGTTGCGATGTTACAGTAACTTCTGACAACTTCAATAGTACCGACGCCATATTGCCAAATCACAACAGTATCTCTACCGATACTCGCGGTAAACTGACATATTCGGGTATAAGCTATGTCGTGCCAAAAGTTGTGCCCAGCTCCTACCGCACAAAGTTGCAGGTTTCCGGCGTCTCTGGTGTTACCGCAAAAATGGCTTCAGCTGGTTATGTTGAGTTCACCGGATTGGAAAGCGCTCCAGAAACTGCTAATCTTACTTTAACAGCTGATATTGATTTAGGGAATGGAACAGTGAAAGCAATAAAGACACTCACAGTAAATGAGTGGAAGCAATTGCTTGCAGACAAAACTTCTATGGATCTTGATATAAGCGAAATAACCGTGGAAGATGAGATTAAATATAAAGCATCTGCCGGATTATCTTACGAAGCTTTACCAACAGGTTCCTCTATTACGGTGACTACGAGCGATACCTCTATAAGTCCTGTAATAACATCAACCGGAAATGGTACTTACAAAACGACTGTTAGCGGTCTAACAGCTATTAAAAGACCTATAGCTTTCACTTTTAAATCTACAATCAATGGCGTAATATATGAGAGTTATTCTGTTTATCTCTCCAGCTTGTTGGATAATCCGATTATCAATCTGACAACTCGTTAATATGCAATATAAAGATAAGGGATTTTTGTGCAACAACATCATTTGTAAATTGGCACTTTTATGTTTCATGGCTTGTGTACAAACGAGTAATGCACAAGAATCCTTCATCTTTTCTTTTCCAACCATTCCTGATTCATTAACTACTGTTGGGCTACGTGCCGACTATTTAGTGACACATTATTGGGACAAGGCATATTTTCCCAACACTTTATCATCGACAGACTGCAAGTCTATAGAACAAGCGTGGGTGAACTATTGCGATTTATTCAGACTTGCAGATGAGCATGTTGTGAGGCATTCTCTATCAAAGTTGACAGTAAACGATGCATACCCCTCCCCTACCAGTAATTTCTTGATGTCATTGGCGGAGAAATACTTCTTTGATACCGATTCTCCTTATAGCAATGACAATCTTTATCTCGATGCTTTGAATGCCTTCTTGACCCGACAGGATGTTGACAGCTTATTGAAAGAACGCTATTCTTTACAACTACAAATACTTACGGCTTGTTGTGAGGGAGCTAAGGCGACAGATTTTAGTTTCAAGACCAATAGCGGTACTTCTACGCTCCACCAACTTACGTCCCCCTTTGTCTTGTTACTATTCTACGATTCGGAATGCGATCATTGCCGGTTCATGCTGAATGAGCTGGAGACAAATCTACATGTAGCATCGCTTCTTTCGGAAGGAAAACTCTTCATTCTCTCTGTGAATGTGGGAGGTGAATCCAATAATATGATAAAGCCTCATACTCATGTTAATTGGATTGACTCAAATGAAACCATGCCTCACATCACTTTCGTAAACTATGACCTGCGCACACTTCCTCTGTTCCTTTTGCTTAACAGTGACAAGAAGATTGTTACCAAATGGACAAATGTTTCCAACCTGAATAAGGAACTCCGTTCATTCCTTTGAGCCGGAAAATCAAAAATAAAATGCTATAAAATAGTCGCTCCGACATTGTATATCAAAGCGACTATAAAAACCGTAGCGGGACGGGGACTTGAACCCCGGACCTCATGATTATGAATCATGCGCTCTAACCAGCTGAGCTATCCCGCCATACTTTCAAAGAAAACACATTCTTCTCAGGTATAAAAAAAGACCGCCAAGTGTGGAAGCCACCTAACGATCAAAAAAGTATCTTGTAGCGGGACGGGGACTTGAACCCCGGACCTCATGATTATGAATCATGCGCTCTAACCAGCTGAGCTATCCCGCCATTGGGCTTTTTCGGTTGCAAAGATATATATCTTTCTTTTATGCACAAGC
>JALEQJ010000065.1 GCA_022764505.1 Phocaeicola sp.
ACAGCGATTATCCTTGTTTTGAAGGCTAAAGTGACGTATTGTCTGACGTTCTCTTGAAACCTATTTGTGGACCAGCCTGGGCTTGAACCAGGGACCTCCAGATTATGAGTCTGTTGCTCTAACCAACTGAGCTACAAGTCCAAAATCAGTATTCCTGATTTTTCTGTGTGCAAAGATATATGCTCTACTCAGAATATGCAAGCTTTTTGTATGAAAATTTTAGTAGAAAATGATTGATAGATTTCAGAGGCAATATAACCTTTCTCTTTTCCATTGGCTTAGGAGTTATCCTATGCTTACAGATCCCTCTTTGAATATGGGTTATAAGTCCCTCATTGGGTTTATAATATAGAATGGTGTCTGTGTCTTTTATATCTCTGCACCATTCACAGAGCAACCAGAACCATCTACAACAGTAGAAATTAAATAGAGTCAATAGACTCTAAGCCAACGGACGAGGTTATTTTCATCTACAACAGTAGAAATTAAATAGAGTCAATAGACTGGAAAAAGGTCAAGGCTTTGATGATATACCATCTACAACAGTAGAAATTAAATAGAGTCAATAGACTGCGGAGGGCTTAACTTTTTCCGAAGTTAAATCTACAACAGTAGAAATTAAATAGAGTCAATAGACAACGTCGCCCAAAGCGGAGGCACTACGAATCTACAACAGTAGAAATTAAATAGAGTCAATAGACGTTATGAATGGGAGACAAAAGCGAGAAGATCTACAACAGTAGAAATTAAATAGAGTCAATAGACTCATTACGATGAAGCCAAGACAAAAAGATCTACAACAGTAGAAATTAAATAGAGTCAATAGACTGCAGTCGCGCCGGTTACCTTTGTAGTTGAATCTACAACAGTAGAAATTAAATAGAGTCAATAGACTGGTTCAGGACGTGAACCCAAAGCACATATCATCTACAACAGTAGAAATTAAATAGAGTCAATAGACACAACTGCAACAAGAAATCATCGACCGGGATCTACAACAGTAGAAATTAAATAGAGTCAATAGACTCTTACAACCTCGTAAACACTCGTTTATCTACAACAGTAGAAATTAAATAGAGTCAATAGACTACATTAGACGAGTTTAGGCACGTGTCGGATCTACAACAGTAGAAATTAAATAGAGTCAATAGACCTGTTGTTCCTCAAAGGAATCCGAAATATCTACAACAGTAGAAATTAAATAGAGTCAATAGACAAAAATACAAGTGCAATGCAAATGCAATGATCTACAACAGTAGAAATTAAATAGAGTCAATAGACTCAAGGGTTGCTTGCGCTCCGGGTGACAAATCTACAACAGTAGAAATTAAATAGAGTCAATAGACACGAAATGTCCGGGGTCTGCGAAATGGTAATCTACAACAGTAGAAATTAAATAGAGTCAATAGACACCTAGAAGACGGCATGGAACATATGCTATCTACAACAGTAGAAATTAAATAGAGTCAATAGACTCTGTTACTGCAAAGATAGATAATAAATAGTTATATACCAATAGTTACCTATTTATTTCTTGAAACAAGAAAATACCCCCTTCTTATGATGAATTTCTCGTAAGTTGTTTGTTATAAGTTGTTTATGTGGATTTATGTTTTCTATAAAGACCTAGGTTTGTTTGTTTAGAAATAGACGATATCTGTATCTCTGTGGATCGCATTACCATATTTTTTGAGTTTCACAGCAGATACATCAAAGATAATGACACTATCACTACCTTCAAATTTCTTGGCAAAAAGCTCTTCTATTTTGATGATAAGATTTTCCAATATTCTATTTGTATGGTTTACTTCGTACACGGAATATTGTAGACGGATAGCTCCATGCTTGGTGAGCATCTTAGAAAATCTGTTTCTGAGCTTATCGTTTGTTATGTCGTAACTGATGATGAGCATATACTATTAAATGAGAAAAGAAGGGTACTGTGTGGCAGACTTTCTTTGCATAAAACATCTATAATAGGTTTGTACGTATCGGAAAACATCATTTTTGTAAGGGATCAGCGCATCAAAGAATACCTTTTGGTAGATGAGGTTCTTTTCTCTTTTGAGCCAAAACTCTCCTTTCTTAATCTCGAAATCTTTTTCACAAAACTGTTTTCTATTGAAAGCTGTTCTTACAGATTTTTCTATGATACAGCGGAAAGGTTCCATAAGATCGCAGACCAAGGATTTTCTTTTGAACCATAGACGATGGAAAACGCCTACATAGAGATCAAATCCATACATTCTTAAAAAGCATTCTATATAATGAAAGAGTATGGTGTACCCTATGTCCAATGTAGCGTTTATAGCATCACATTTTACTCTGGGGCGTCTTGTTTTCCAATTTTGCATTTGGAAGAAAGCTGCGAAGTAGGCTTTAGAAGCAGCTCCTTCTATTCCCATAAGCTCAGAGTATTGAGTGCAAGATGATACAAGGGGGAGCAGTGTTTGACATTTTTGAAGTGCGGAGAGGGTTTGCTCGTCTTTTTTTCGTGTCTGTTCTAATGCTAGGATTTGGTTTTGAATTTTATTCCCGATGATGACTTTGGCTATTGTCAGGTCTTCTTTATCCATTTGGTGCTGACGTTCTCTGAGCAGATAGTTGGCTTCTGCGGAATCACTCCAGTAGAATACGGGTCTTAAATTAGGTTTCATCACGGTCAATGCTACTCCGTATTTTTTGCACTTTTCTATGAGTGGTGTGGTTACGGTTATATGTCCTACGATGAACAAGGCTAAAATTTTTTGGAAAGGAATTTTTGTGAGTGTTTTCGTTTTTTCTCCGTCTTCTGTCTTTTCTTCCAGTAACAGTTCACCATTGCTTACACGGAGATGCCTTTCTTGTATGCCATTGATTACAAAAATGGTTCGGAATTGTATGTCTTTATGTGTAAACATTTTCTAAGTCTGTTTTGTCGCAGAGGTTGCAATAAATACAATGTTTGCATTTATTGGGATTGATAGGGATAGCCTGTTGTGGGTCGTAGTGTAGAAATTCATTTATGAACGATTGGAATTTCTGCTCGTCTGCTGTGGTAGGGAGCGGGATAGGTTTCATCTTATTGGTAGACATCTCGTAGAAAGCTATAGTATCCACCTCGTAACCCATTTCTACAAGGCAAAAGTATTGAGCCCATAGTTGATAAATTTGTCCTTGGTAAATGGTTGATAGCTTGTACTTGCGTTCTATGAGTTTTTTCTCCTTTAGCCTATATACATCTATTTTCCCCATAATCCGAAATCGTTCCGAATAGACAGGAAGGGATAAAATTTCGTCTTTCTTTGTAGAGGACGTTTTCGTGTCTGTGGCTTCGTGTGCCAATGCACCTCGTGTTTGAGGTGCTGCGTGATACAACTCCTGCTCCGTACTCATATACACATTATGCAGGTATATAGAGTATGGGCAGAAGATGAAATCATTGAGTGTAGATATGGGAATGTAATCAATCATTCTTATAAGGTTTCTCTTGCACGAACTTGAGCCAATCCTTATTGGTAAGCGAAGGAAGTTTGGCGGTATCCTCTTTTTCACGAATGTGGCGTATGTTCCAGAGACCTTTTAAGGCGATGTGATAAGCGCCATTGGCATCTGCATCTTTAGGTAGGCTATCACCTGCCAGTCTACTATCGTAGAACTCTCCTTGATCATTGGCTACAGGAGAGAGGATATAGTCTTCGTTTGTATCTTTTCTGCTGTTACGCATCTGTAGTGTGAGACGTAGTATGCGTAATAGCTCTTCAAAGAACTCTTTTTCATTGATGTTCACAATAGCATCTTTTAGATTCTCTCCGTGTTCGTATGCTATGCCTTTTTTAGATAGTAAGGCAGCCATTTCTTCTGTAAGATTTACATTCCGGTAATCCCATTGGTTGTTCTTATTTTGGAATGTTTCTATCCTACTGCCGTAGGTGGCTACTGTCCACTGTGTGCGTGTACCTTCTGCTTTTGTAGTGAAGTCTGGGGAGTAATCAAAAGCGAACTCAAAGTATCCTTTTTCCTTATTGTAAGAGATGGAGCCAAATTTATTGAAGAACTTTTGTGTTTTATCTCTGCCTTCGTATCTGGTGTTAAAGAGGTTTACAAAACCGGTGGTAGGATCTATCTTGCTGGTGTTCCATGCAGGTATGTAGAAGAGGAAGCCGTTTTGTTTACCTTTATTCGTCATACTTTGCATAGGGTAGGTAAGCTGGTATGCATGGAGTACGCCACCTGCTTCTTCTATCTCTTTTTTCTTGAAAACGAGGTAATTTAGTTTATCTGTGAGCTGTTTTTCAAACTTCTGATACACAGATTTTTCAATCTTCTGTCTACTTCGTTTGAAGCCCATATTTAAGTCTTCCAATACTACTATAGCATTGTGTTCTATGATCCACTGTGATATTTTATGCACTACCTGACTGAGATAACCCTCTTTGAGATCTTTTATGCCTTCTATACTCTGCCAGTTGCGACGTTCTTCATCTCGTTTCTGTTCTCTTTCGTCCAAAATCTTTTGATAGTTCGTTTCTTGTTTTTCTGAAGAAATGCAGTTGAGACTTTCCTGTAGTACGATGTTTCCCTTGCTGTCTATGATGCAGACATAGATAAGATGTCTTTCTCCTCTGTCTATACCCATAATGTGCAGGTCTTTTTCCTCTTTGATGAGTTCACAGACTTTATCATTGAGCTTTGTGTCATTAGCACTTTTGAAATTCATCGTAATAGGTACATGAAACTGGAATTTGTCTACCGTATATCGCTTATCCTTGATCAAATCGTATGTAAACATACAATCTTTTCCCTCGCTGCGTTTTCGTTTGATAGGAAGATTGGCAGGGTGGGTAGGTTTATCCGTAGTGATACTCTTCTCGCGATAAAACATTTCTGCTCCACCACTGAGTTTGTAAACCACATCTTGCAGATTTTTTTCGTGGAAAAGCATCTTCCAGTAGAGGGTATGGAGATTGGGCGTTCCTTTGCTATAGGTAGAGAAATCTTTGTTGTAAATTTGGAAGAGATAGAGTTTTCCCTCATCTACTAATTGATTTATATAGGCTTCGGATACGTTTCTAAACGTGATTTTATAACCTTGATTGGATACTTCTGTATAGAAATCGGCAATGGTATCGTAGGTGGAAGTATCTGAGAATTGGAAATTAAAATGTTTCCAATCCGGGTGTTTGCCGATGGATTCTTTGAAGAAATCTATTAGCTTATAAAGGTCTTGTTTGTTAAATAGCTTTCCTTCTTTGACCTTGTTATCTTTCTTAAAAGTCTTATTATTATAAATATCTAAAACTTCTTGACTTGGTTGGTAGGTGGTTTTACCTTTCTCACTTGTAATAAGATCTTTAGGCAGATTTGCATATGGATTTGGCAACTGTTTATATTCCATTTTTTCGTAGCAAGCACCTTCTGTAGGAAGTGGTTCTTTCTTAAAACTCTTATTATATTTTTTGTTCATAATGGCGAGGTAGTAGTTTCCTCCTTTTCGTAAAATAATGCCATTATAGTCCTTTTCTTTATTTCTATCCCAGCCATTGAGTAGGGTAGAGTTCCCGAAATTGAGTTTTATTTTCTCTATGGAGTAAGGTTTCTGTGTGAGATAGCCACGCACTTTATTATATAGTGGAATAATCTCTTTCAGCGTATCCCATATATAATTGAGTTCTCCGTAGAAGTGTTCGTCCCTATCGGTTTCGTTACCTGCGCCTAACAGCGGTTTGATAAACCAGAGTAACTCATTGATACTGTCTAAGAATGCTTTGATACGGGCTATAGCCTCAGTGTCTTGTCCCAGTTTCTTTTCAGTACGAATAGAACAGAAATCCTTGTAAGTTGCATAGATGTTGTCTATCAGGTTAGAAGTATCTCTCTCTTTTTGTCCTACTGTCATAAAGTAGTTTACAATACGACTTTCTGTATTCTTCTCCTTTTCTTGCTCCGCAATACAGGCTTGCAAGTGCGCAATGCTGCAGCTGCGTTCTTTTTTTAGTACTTTGTCTCTTTTCTCTTCGTACTTTTTATTTATCTTCTCGTCTGCTATAGGTTTGATATATTTTCTATAATGTTCTTCTCTGGCAGATTGTATTTTGCTCCAGTTTCCGAATACCTTTTGAGAAATATCTGTAAGCTGGGTATCATTAGGCAGATAGATTCGGTCTAAGTCGTACTCACAGATACTTTTCAGCAGGGTTTGTATATGAGGAAGTAAGTCCTTTATGTTTTCTGTATAGAAGCCTTGTACAGCTTTGATAAGTTCTTGATCTTCTTCAAATGTTTCCGGGAGCCAAGAGAGTTGCTCTCTATCGCTCAATATCTGTTTGTAGAGAGGTTTAAGTAGCGGAAGTCGTTTTTCTTTATGCTGTTGGTTGTATAAATTGATGGCTTCATTGAGCCCTTTTAATTCCGTTCCATCTTTGAGAACTATTTTCCCTATGAGGGCATTGTATAGAGCTATCCCTTTGGAAGATAGCGTATGTAGATAGTATGCAGGAGAGAAGAACTCTTCTATTTCAGATGTTTTGAGATAGTCTTGAGACTTAAATGCAGAACGGATATTTCCGATTTCTTTTTGTAGAGGTTCTTTCAGTTCTTGGAAGATGAGAATGTTCCCTATGAACTTTGGCAGGTTTTCGTGAATGGCACGGTAGCCGATAGCTGTAGATTTTGCCTCATTAGAGTAGATGTTTCTTCTATTTTCGTGGAACCCGGTAAAATAAGTGGTGAAATTATTGAATTCTTTCAAGAGTAGTTGTTCCTCTTCTGTTTCTACGAAGGTTGGGAGAATACTCTTGAACAGTTCTTTATCAAAGTTGTTCTTATAATTTTCGTGCTGAGTAAAAGCAGATACAAGTTTCTTTCTTAGTTGTTCTTGTAGCTTTTCTATCTCCTCTTGTTTTTCCTTATTTCTATAGCATTCATAGTATTTTTCTATCAATTCTCTGATCTCTTTGCCAAGTGTACTTCCTGGCAAACTTTCCAAAGTACTATCTATAAAATGCTTGTGATAATTATCTATGAGCTTCTTGGCATCACGATAATTGTTTGCTCTTTTCTTATCTTCTTGAAGATAACTTGTAACATTTTCTATTGTCTTACCTATGGGACGTAGCTCAAATCTTAAGGTCTTACTTACAGGATAGAGATGGGTAAAGGAATTAAGTTTGTTCATCTGTTTCGTTTTAAGGGTTTATTTCTCAAATATACAAAAAAATACTTATACGAAAAATAAAAGTGAAAAATATTTATAGAATTTGAAGTGTGATTTTCCCTTCTTCTTTCTTTTCTACCTATACTCTTCTATATTCAACTTACGAAAACAAGCAGTTCTTTTTTGTACGTTCTTCTTCCTTTTTATATGGTTATAAACTATAGTTGATACGGAGCATATCTTATCGTGGTAGCAAGGCTTCTTTTCGTGATACGGAGCATACCTTATCACGATAGCGAGCATATCTTATCAGTATCTCTGCGTGAAGGTACTGTAGATAGGTTTTCTCGTAAATGAAAATAAGACACGTTTTTGTAAAGAAGAGATTTGGAATTAACTAAAAACAGTAAAAGCCGGAATCTTCAGCTTTTACTGTTGATTCCGGCTTTTGTTAATGACTTCCCTTCTTGGGATTTATTATAATTGGGGAATTATTCTACAGTGAATGTGGTTACTTTGAATGAGTTTTTTTCATTTTCAGTATTGGGATCTCCTAATACGATACCATATTCACCAGGTGTGAGATCGTTTATGACAATGTAGTAAGAACTTTCTCCATATTTTTTAGCATTGTAATCTACGCTTGATAGATTGTTTTGTTCCGTCTTTGATAATGTGCCTGTTTCTGCCAACTGATAACGACGCTCTTTACCTTTTACTTCAAATTTGAGAATGTTGATAAATGAGTTTGGGTCTGTAATATTGTCTTTTGCTTTTATAATAAGACGTGTTGTAGATCCTCCTTTGGCTTTACTTGTAGACTTCTGTCCGGCAACTGTGAGACGAGATTTGACTTTCCCAATCCCAACGAGGTACAAACTTGCTCCGGCTTTTGTTTTCACAGTGGCGTTTTCACGAGCTAATAGTACGCCCTCGGAATCGCTTGTGAGAAGAAGTACTTGGTCTGCAAATTCTGGTTCTTGAACATTTACTTGTGCATTTGCTATGTTGACTGTGCTTAGCACAAACAACACAGTTAAAAGAAGTTTTTTCATAAGAGTAAAGGGTTTTATATTTTCTACGAAGATATATAATATGATCCAAACTACATAAAGAAAAATATTTTTTATAAGAGAACAGGAAGTAAGAGAACGTGATTCTTTCCACTCGTTACTTTTTAGGTGTAATGCTTTTTAAAGAAAACCAAGTGCCTCAAGAAAAAAGGCATATCCCCGATTGGGAATATGCCTTTTCTATATGAACAGAACTAATTTATGCTTTTTTTCCGTGGCAATTCTTGAACTTTAAGCCACTTCCACAAGGGCAAGGATCATTTCTACCTATGTTCATTTCATTTCTATAGGGTTCTGTTTTCACCTCTCTGGTATCTTGATTGGCTACCGCTCTGTTGTCATTGTGGCGATTTTCTGTATATTGTTGGCGAGGTGCCGGACGCTCTTCCTTGGCTTCTTGCACTTCTTCCGTTTCCGGTACAGGGATATGCGCTCTGGTCAATACAGATATGGTATTGGTGTTGATTTTATTTACCATATTGGTAAAGAGATTCACACTTTCCAATTTGAATATCAGCAACGGATCTTTCTGTTCGTAGCTGGCATTCTGTACCGAACGTTTCAAATCGTCCAACTCACGTAAGTTTTCTTGCCAACCTTCGTCTATAGTATGTAACAAAATGGCTTTTTCAAAAGATCTTACTACTTCTTTGGATTGTGTTTCGTAAGCCGTTTTGAGGTTTACAGAAACATTGTACATACGTTTTCCGTCGGATACCGGAATCATAATATTCTCATAAGCGTGTCCTTGTAACTCGTATACTTGCTGTATTACAGGGTTGGCTATTTGTGCCATACGATCTGTTCTACGCTTATAGTTTTCCAAAGCAGCTTCAAAAGTTTTGGCTACCAATGTCTCTTTTTTACCATTTAAGAACTCTTCCTCTGTGAAAGGAGCCTCCATAGCAAGGTTTTTCAAGATAAAGAGTTTGGCATCTTCGTATGTGAGCTCTTCCAAAGCGTTGGCAGCGTTGCTATCCAGCATATTGACGATGTCCATACCTATTCGTTCTCCCATTAAAGCGTGGCGACGCTTAGTATAAACAACAGTACGTTGTTTGTTCATTACATCATCGTATTCCAACAAGCGTTTACGGATACCGAAGTTGTTTTCTTCTACTTTCTTCTGAGCACGTTCTATAGACTTGGAGAGCATACTGTGTTCTATAGGTTCTCCTTCCTCAAAGCCCATCTTGTCCATTACTTTCGCAATACGATCCGAAGCAAATAAACGCATCAAATCATCTTCCAATGATACGAAGAACACAGAAGAACCTGGGTCACCTTGGCGTCCTGCACGTCCGCGTAGCTGTCTGTCTACACGGCGAGACTCGTGTCTTTCCGTACCAATGATAGCCAATCCTCCGGCAGCTTTTACCTCGTCTGTGAGTTTAATGTCTGTACCACGACCTGCCATATTGGTAGCGATAGTAACTGCACCTTTTTGACCTGCCATAGCTACCACATTGGCTTCTTTTTGGTGAAGTTTCGCATTCAGTACGTTGTGAGGTATTTTGCGCATTTGTAGCATTTTACTCAGCGTTTCCGAGATTTCTACAGAAGTAGTACCCACCAATACAGGTCTACCTTTCTCTACCATCGCAACTATTTCATCTATGACCGCCTTGTACTTTTCACGTTTGGTTTTGTAGACACGATCATTCATATCTATACGCGCAATCGGTCTATTGGTAGGAATCACTACCACATCAAGTTTATAGATATCCCAGAACTCACCGGCTTCTGTTTCTGCCGTACCCGTCATACCGGACAGTTTATGATACATACGGAAATAGTTCTGTAAAGTAATGGTAGCGAATGTTTGTGTTGCCGCTTCTACTTTTACACCTTCTTTTGCTTCTACAGCTTGGTGTAGCCCATCGCTCCATCTACGACCGTCCATAATACGTCCTGTCTGCTCATCTACGATCATCACCTTTCCTTCCAAGACAACGTAGTCTGTATCTTTCTCAAACATAGTGTAAGCCTTGAGAAGCTGGTTGATGGTGTGGACTCTTTCGGACTTTATGGCATAATTATTGATAATAGCGTCTTTTCGCTCTATTTTTTCTTCATCTGTCAAGCCCAATGTTTCCAAAGCAGAGAGTTCTGCAGCGATATCCGGTAGTACAAAGAGGGTAGGATCTTCCGAGTTTCCTGTGATGTATTCTATACCTTTATCTGTCAGTTCTACGCTCTTATGCTTTTCGTCTATCACAAAATACAGCGGTTCTACAGCTTCTGGCATACGCTTGTTATTTTGCTCCATATAGATCTCTTCCGTTTTGAGCATACCGGCTTTGATACCTTGCTCACTCAAGAATTTGATCAAAGGCTTATTCTTGGGCAATGCCTTATGACTGCGGAACAGGCTCAAGAAACCTTCTTCTACTTCTGCCTTATTTTCAGAAGCGATCATACGTTTTGCATCTGCCAAGTATTGTGTAGCAAGTTTTCTCTGTACTTCTACGAGCTGTTCTACTTTTGGACGTAGTTGTTCAAATAGCTGTTCTTCTCCCTTAGGCACAGGACCCGAGATTATAAGAGGTGTACGTGCATCGTCTATCAGGACTGAGTCTACTTCGTCCACTATGGCATAGTTGTGTTTGCGTTGTACCAGTTCTTTAGGACTGTGTGCCATATTATCACGCAAGTAGTCAAAACCAAATTCGTTGTTGGTTCCGAACGTAATATCTGCTAAATAAGCATTTCTACGTGCATCGGAATTAGGCTGATGCTTGTCTATGCAATCTACTTTCAGTCCATGGAACATATAGAGAGGTCCCATCCATTCGGAGTCACGTTTTGCCAAGTAATCATTCACTGTAACTACGTGTACACCATTTCCTGTCAGCGCATTGAGGAATACGGGGAGTGTAGCAACCAATGTTTTTCCTTCCCCGGTAGCCATTTCTGCAATTTTTCCTTGGTGCAAGACTACACCACCGAACAATTGCACATCATAGTGTATCATATTCCAAATGGTTTCGTTTCCTCCTGCTACCCAAGAATTTTTCCAAATGGCTTTATCTCCTTCTATACGTACAAAATCTTTGCCTTGTCCGGCTAAGTCCATATCAAAAGGAGAGGCAGTTACTATTACTTCTCCGTTTTCAGCAAATCTTCTGGCTGTTTCTTTTACGATGGAGAAAGCTATCGGAAGAATTTCATTCAAAACTTCCTCGTATTTCTCCAAAATATCTTTTTCAAGCCTATCTATTTGGACAAAGATAGCTTCACGCTTTTCTATTTGTGTTTCTTCTATGAGTGCTTTTAATTCTGCTATTTTCTCTTCTTCTGCCACTGCAGAAGCCTTGATTTTTTTTCTTAACTCAAGGGTTTTAGCACGTAGCTCATCATTGCTGAGCTTTTCTATTTCGGTGTAAGTCTTTTTGATTTTCTCCACCCATGGTTGGATTTCTTTTCTATCGCGAGATGCCTTGTTCCCGAATAGCTTACTGATAAATTCGTTGAATCCCATTATTATATTGCTTTCTTTATTTTCAGATTTGTTTTATAGCACAAAGATAAGTCTTTCAGTGCTACCTTTATTATAATGTAGAGAGAATATCATCTCATCACTTCCCACAAAGGAGAAGTCATAGCCGCATTGGGTGAGCGGATACGCAATATCCCTGCTAATGTCGGTGCTATAGTAGAAATGGAAACCGGTGTATAGATAACAGATGGCTTTACTCCATTGCCAAAAAAGAATACCGGTACGGATAGCGTACCGTAATAGGCTGTATAAGTGTATTGGTCATATTCATTGAAGAGAGACCAACCTGGCTGTAAGGCTATCTGTATATCTCCGGACCGCTGTGGGTGAAAATTATTTCGGGCATTTTCTATGTGTGGAAACCACACTCCTCGTCTTAGATCTGCAGAAGAATATACGGCTTGTACACCACTCATAGAAAGAATGAAATGAGAAATTTCTTCTTGCAGTCTATTGAAGGCAAGTCCTTTCTTTTCTATAACTGGGCGATTTAGAAACAACTCATTTCTATAGCTGGCTTCTATGTATTCTCCTTCGCCATGAGTGGCTACAAGATACATATTTAGCAGGGCAACACAGCGTTGCATATGAAACTCACCTGCCGGTATCTTCTGGTTTGTTCTTGGCGCTTCAAAGACATGTTTGCTTGGTGTGCCTGTAAGTAGAAACAGGGTGTTTTGCAGACCTACTTTTTTATCTATGAGGTCTATCAATTCTCCCAAAGACTTGTCTACACGCACATATGCATCTTGTATTTCCAAAGTAGTAGAAGCACTTTCTTTTCCGCTCAATGTACCTGCATAATAAGATAATGTAATCATATCCGGCACATTGTCTTTTCCTACTTCTGTATGCTCTAATAGATACTCAAATAGTCTGTTTACCTCATCGTTTACGAGAGGTGTTTCTTTGAAACGCTTGTATTGTTCTGACTTATAATCCGAGAATGTGTACTGAAAATCGGATTGCGAAGAGGGGAGTGGTAAATGCTGATAGTCTGTAGTGGGGAGAGAAGGATACCACGTACGTCCTTTTATGCGTAAATCTAATGCTTGTGTGTCATTATACTTGGAAAGCCAATAAGGAAAAGAGCCATAATAGGTAGAGCCACTCCACTTTCCTGTTTCATCATTCAGCCAGAAAGCACCATCTGCTATGTGTCCTGCGGAGAAAACAGCGACTTCCCGAGAAGGAGATATAGAATAGACCAACCCTTTTCCTGATGTAGCTTGTTTAAGTTCGTCTGTAACAGAAGATGCCAATAGATTTTGTGGCGAAGTACTTTCTGAAGTGAAGTAACCTATGAAAGAGCGGTCATCTGTTGCTTTTATAGGGCGTAGTGTCTTTCTATCTAACCATTGAGAGCCTACAATTCCGTGTACAGACGGAACTGTTCCTGTATAAATGGTAGAAATGGAAGATGCTATGTCCGTAGGTATATAGGGATATTCTGTAGAGAGATAGATTCGTGCTTCTTTCTGTAATCGCTTAAAACCTTTTGTACCATACAAGGAAGAAAAAGCTTCTATGTATTCGTTACGGAGCTGATCTATAGTTACACCCACTATTAGTTTGGGGATACCTACAGGAACCTCTGCTTTTAAGCCGGCCATAACAATAGCGGCTATCAACGATGTTATCAGACGTTCTTTCATTCTCTATATACAGCTAAATGACTCACTGAATTTACCCAAAAGCTAAGCACCAGTGGAAGTACGGCTAAATTGAAGTGTTGTGGGACAAAAAAATAGCCAAAGAGACACATAGTCAGCCACAATGTATTGGCAATAAAATAACGCTTTCTACCAAGAGGTGTTGATAAGAAATGTATCCAAAATACAAATAATAAAGGTATGGGATTGAATACACAAATCAGCCAATTGGTTCCTACAGTAGGGTGAATAGAAAAAAAGAATAGAAATGCTATGATACACCCCATAATCCCTTGTATGCCATATAGCACAAAGTCATAGAATTTTAATATGGTTTTCTTTTTCCATTGATACCATGCAATGAACAGATTCAATAGGAAGAAGAGGGACATACAGAGTAATGGTGTGAAAAACGGAGCTTTGTGTGCCCGATCTTCTACATCTATTAGTAATTTTTCGGATAATAACAGAGGGCGTGTATCACCTTTTGTAGAGATAATATATGCCGTCTGAAATGCCTGTTTTGTATGAAAAGGGGCAAACATTTGTAATCTGCTGTTGATTCGTTTATCAGCAGTTTCGCCTAAGCAGAAATCTATGCCGAATTTTTCCCAAGGGTAAGTTTCAAGATGTTTATGTACTATCTTCCGAAAGCTTGTTTTTGCACCTCTATCCGGATAGATGACTTGCCCGGAGATAATACTTTCTATCGCATCACGAGCTCTGGTAGTACAGTTGTCGTAGAAATAGTTATAGCGATAGGTGGATTGTGTAGGTTCTGCATTGTGTAGCAAGAAATACAATAACCTGAGTTTTTCCTCCGATGTGAGGTTTAATTCTTGTGTATAGACTTTCGTACCGCGGCCTCTATATTCCTGTTCAAAATGTGCATAAGGCACTACACCTAATTCATAGTCTGTTTCTCCTTTGACAAACCGATATAAGAAATTCGGGGCATCAAAACTGAACATACCATAATTAAAGACTAAATCTTCTCCTGTGGAGTAGTTTTCGTAACGTATGGCTGTATGACCAAATAGTTCATAAACTTCTACGCCCGGTGCACAAGTTAGCAAAGAAAAACGCAGACTGTCTTTCTCTTGTGCCCACATTATTTGGAGGGAGAGTAATAGCCCAAGTATATATAGAAAAATAAATTTCTTCATGTAATTTTATTCTGTCGCAAAAATAAGTCTTCTGCACGACCTTACAAAAAGATGCTACTTGATAATACTCTATAAAAATAAAAAAGAGTCTTCCTAAGAAGACTCTTTCTATTCGTTAGTATAAAATATGCTCTATATTATTTTGTAACTGTAGAGATACTTACGCGGTTCCAACTTGGTTCTGAGAAGATGTTACCTACACCTTCGCCTGAAGTAGAAATTCTGTCAGCAGAGATTTTGTACTTCTTAACCAATACGTTCTTTACAGATTCTGCACGTCTCAAAGAAAGACGGTCGTTGAATCTCTTGCTACCTTCTGGAGAAGTGTAACCCTTGATTACAACTTTTGCGTTAGAGTTGTTCTTCAAGTAAGTAGCAACGCGTTCTATTTGTACCATTTGTGTTCTGTCTACTACAGCTGAACCTTGACGGTAAGCAACGATAGCTTCTACAGCATCACCTTCTACTTTTGTTACTTGAACTGGTTTGTTACGGCATTCTTCCAATTCTCTACGCAATTGTGCGATAGTAGCTGCATTTCCGCTCAATGCGCTTTCCTTAGAAGCAACTTCTGCTCTCAAACCGTTGATATCTGAGTTCAAACGATCGATTTCAGCTTGGTCGTATTCTCTTACGTAGCTCATATAACGAAGACCGTTGCTACCTTTGAAGTGGTAAGAAAGACCCGCCAACAATTGAAGGTGTGAGTTGTGAAGGTTCAATTTAGAAGTTTCAGCAGGGTAGTTCAAACGTGAAGCCAAGCCCCAAACGATAGCTGGTTTCAAGCTGAAAGTCCAAGCGCGTGAAGCACCAAGGTTGAAGTTCAAGTTAAGACCTGCACGTGCATTCAAACCGTGACCGTTACCGATTGAGTTCTTTGTAATGTCTCTGTTGAACCAAGTATAACCGATACCACCGGCAGCTTCTATTTCAAATACACGTGGTTTACCTGGGTATCCACCGAACAAGTTGTTCAAGTTTACACGGTTGATAAGAGTTGCGTTGATTTCATCAACTACTTGAGCTGCACCGGTTGTATTGAAACCAGCCAAGCCTTCTACTGTCAAACCAAATACTGGAGTGAATTGCTTGCCAAGTTCGATACCTGCAAGACCACGGAATTTTTTATCGTGTCCTACTGATTTGTCTGATTTTACACCACCAGTCACACCGAATGACCAGTCATCCCAAAATTTAGCACCAGAAAGTGCTGTTTGTGCGCTTGCGCTCACAGTTGCTGCCAAAAGAGCAGCTGCTAAAAAACCTTTTTTCATAATTCCAATTTTAATTATAGTTATAGCTACTATTTTCTATTTTACTTTAATCTTGTTTTTTAAATTCCAACAATACACCGCTATCGGATAGTATATTGTACCATTGTACCAATTTCTTTATGTCAGAAAGACGTACACGTTCTTTGTCGTATTCCGGTAAAACTTCTTCCATAAATGAAGAAAAAACAGATGCTTCTCCTTTCTTTATATCCAAAGTAAGTCTTTCTCCGTGGTATCGTTCTTTTATAGCTATCAATACATCTTCAAGAGGTACTTCTTCATTATTTGTATAAATAGCAATATCTCCTAAACTTACAACTCGTTCAGTAGGATATATTGGGGTTCGTTTCTTTTCATCTGTCAAGGCTTCTGCTATCAGAAGGCTTTTTGTTTGAGAAATAAGCCGATACAAACCCGGCTTTCCCGATACGGATAGTATTGTTTTTAATATCATCGTTTCTAATCGAAATATGTTGCAAATATACGTGTCTGTTATTTATTGCACAAATTTTTCTAAAGAAAAACGTTCGTAAAGCGTCGTTAATAGGGTTTTGAGTTTGCTCAATAGGGATTTCCCCTCTTCGTTGGTGATAATATAGTCCACTTTAGCAGTTAGGTTATCTTCCGATAACTGTCTGCGAAGTCGTTCTTTTACTTGTTCTGCACTTACTCCATCTCTTTTCATCACTCGCTGTATGCGTGTCTCTTCGGAAGCCGTGATGCCTACAGACACATCTACAAACTTATCAAAGCCGGACTCAAATAAAATGGCAGTCTCCATTCCTATAATAGGTACGTCTATAAACTCTTTTTTCCATTCTAAGAATACACGATAAACCGCAGGGTGTACTATACCATTTATAATAGTAGCGTTTTTTTCGTTCTGAAAAAGAAATGAGGCGATATGTGTTTTATTCAGTTCTCCTGTAGGAAGATAAGCTTCTTCTCCCAATACGTCGATGAGTTGCTGTTTTACCTCATAATCTGAAGTCATCACTTTCTTGGCAGCGTTGTCTGTATCTAAAATGGGAACTCCTAATTCTCTAAGAACAGCCGCCGCATAAGATTTGCCACTTCCGATTCCTCCTGTCAATCCTATTACAATTTGTTTATTCACTGTCTGTGGCTTTTTCTTCTATAAGATATTCTACTATAGCGGGAGATATGCGAACGTGTCTTACGCCTTTAGGGGCTTTTTTTATGCTTAATGCAATCTTATCATCGTGTGTACCTAAAAGTTGTTCGTAAGATACCGAAATGAAAAAATCTTCTGCTGTGATATTACGAAAAGCGTGTAGTCCTACTTGAAATGTAACGTCTACTTTGTTGGGGAATGTACGCAGGAGCTTTCCTGATGGGAAGTTTACTCCTACAATAGGAATAGAGAGTGTTTTCTCTGAATACATATCAACCCTTGCTTCCAACTTAACTATAGATGGGGTGTATTTTACGAAAGGGATAGGGCGTAGTTCTATTTCACGCTCTTCGTTTTCGGATATATGCTGTAGCAACACCGGGTAAGTATATGCAGCGGAAAGTGTGTCCAATACAGAGGGTATGGCATATACCATCACTGAATCCGGATAGGTAAGTACATCGGAAAGATAGTATTGAGGGTGAGCAGAGATCGTACCTGTACATTTTACAGGAACTTTTTTCCCTTTGCCCAATACGTAGCTTACATTGATGGAATCAGGCTTGATAGAAACCAACTTGGTGGTAGCTTCAAAACGGCTATTCAGCATTTTCAGTAACTCCGCTCCTCTAAAAGTAACCGTAGCAAAATCGTCGGTATTACTGAGTTGTTTAATATCTAAAGATAAAGGAGCTTCATATTCTTCCGAATTTCCCAGTAAATTCATACCTCTGTCTTCTACCTGTAGGATTAGCTCAGTCGGGAGTTCTGAAACGATAGTTGCATTTTTCGGTAATCCCACTATTTCTATCGGTATCTTTATTTCATGGAGATACTTGTCGTCCAGAAGTTGTAGCCACCTAAAGAAGAAAGCGATCAAAAAGAAAACAGAGAAGACCAAAACTTCCCTCATACTATGACTGAAGAGAAAAGTCTTGATCTTCTTATATGCTAAATTACAAGATGCTACTATGTCCTTGTAAGTGAACATACAGGAGCTATATTATTTGCTTTGTTGTGCTTGGGCGTCTGCAAAGATCGAGTTACGATCTACTTTAATTTTAACACCGGAAGCTATTTCTACCACTACGGCTGTGTCTTCTATTTCTTTTATTTTTCCATAGATACCACCTGCTGTGATAACTGCTTGTCCTATTTCCAGGTTATTGCGGAACTGGTTGAGTTCTTTTTGTTTCTTCTGTTGAGGGCGTATCATAAAAAAATACATAATACCAAAAACGAGTGCCATCATAATGAAGAAACTCATATCAAATCCTCCTTTTGCCTGCAAAATCACGGTTTGTACATTCATAAAAATATCTTTTTATAAGGTTATGCTTTAGTTAGTTTATTCTCTGCTTTGAGTCGTTTTACGATACCATCGAGTGTTCCATTGATGAATCCTCCACTGCGTGGGGTGCTGTAGAGCTTGGCTATGTCTACATATTCATTGAGAGATACGCTCACAGGGATATTGGGGAAAGTGAGAATTTCTGCCAATGCTGTTTGCATAAGCAATACGTCCATCAATGCTACACGGTCTATTTTCCAGTTCTTTGTATTGGTGCTGATGAGATGTTTGTAGTATTCTCCATTCATAATGCTACGGCGGAAAAGGTCGCGAGCAAATTCTTTATCCTCTTCGTTGTTGTATTCCGGGAGTAGTTCTTGTTGCGCACCATTTGCCGGATTGAAACGTTTGATGGTCTTCAGTACGAATGTATCTACGATTTCTTTGTCATCATTCCAATACAAACTCATTTCTTCCAACACTTCGTCTATACGAGTGTTATTCTGAATCACAGCTTTGTAGATTTTTCTCCAAAACTCTCTGTCGGCTTCGTAGTCTGTCTCCGGAGTAGCCATATATTCTTTATAAATATCCGAAGCTACGATTTGTTCATACAATGCCTTTACCAAGTCTGAATCCCAAGTTTTCTTTTGAGAAACAAGGAAATATCCTAACTGTACATTGATTCCTAACTGAGCAACAAATAAATTGTCTATGAATTTGGTGTTGGGAGAAAGTTCTTCTTCTGTAGCTGTTCTTTTATGCTTCGCATTGTCTATGAGTTTTGCGGAATATCTGGTGATTTCCAAGATGAGAAGCAACAAATAATGATACAAATCATAAGACTTTGAGAGACTGAAGAACAACTCTTTTTCTGCTTTGTCTATGTTTTTCTCTCCGTTCTGATAATAAGCATAAATTATCTGAACTATTTTCAAACGAATAAGAACTCTATTTATCATGTCTATAACTAATGAGCCACAAAAATACTCCATTTATTTCCACTCTACATAAGTATATCGCCCATATTTTTATTTTTTTTGAAAATAATAACGTACACTATCCAAAGAAACACATAAAAGTATAGAACTTCCTAAGTTTTCTACCGAGAAACACTTCTGTTTTTATCTTTGTATCTCAATCTGAAAAGAAAGAGATGACTACCTATTATCATACAGAAAAAAGAATAAGTATTCCCATACTGAAGATGGGGTGCGCAGCTTGCGCTATCAATGTAGAGAAAACATTACAGCAAATAGAAGGAATAAAAGAAGCCTCTGTGAATTATGCTACAGCTACGGCACAAGTGGTATTCAATCCTCAAAAAATATCTCCGGCACAAATGAAAATGGCAGTTCAAGAAGCAGGGTATGATCTTCTATTGCCGGAAGAAAGCAGTGCCGAGAATATAGAAACACAGCACATACTGCACTATAAACAAGCTTTGCATAAAGTGTATGGAGCTTTTGTTTTTGCTTTGCCCTTGTTTATAGTAGGTATGTTTTTTATGCACGAATCTTGGACACCTTGGGTTTCTTGTTTATTGGCTACTCCGATTGTATTCTGGTGGGGCAGAGATTTTTTTATCAATGCGTGGAAACAAATGAAAAGGAAATCTGCCAATATGGATACTCTTGTAGCACTGAGTACGGGTATAGCATATAGTTTCAGCTTGTTTCATCTGCTATTTCCTCACATTTTAGGGAGAGTAGATACGCATTCGCCTACTTATTTTGAATCCGCAGGAATGATTATCGCCTTTGTGTTATTGGGGAGATGGTTAGAGGAGCGAGCAAAGCAAAAAACATCATTGGCAGTGAAAAAACTCATAGGGCTACAGCCTACCCACGTTACGGTAATAGACTCGTCTACCCGACAAGACTCAATAGTGGAAATTCAAGCTGTAACCGTAGGTATGTATATTCGTATCAAACCCGGAGAGCGCATTCCTGTAGATGGCAAACTCTTAGAAGGGCAATCTTATGTAGACGAAAGTATGCTCAGTGGAGAACCTGTACCGGTAAAGAAGAAAGCCGGCGACAGAGTTTTTGCAGGTACAGTAAATCAGCAAGGAAGTTTTGTATTTATGGCAGAGCAAGTAGGAGAAGAGACTATGTTATCACGCATCATTCATTTGGTGCAAGAGGCTCAGGGTAGCAAAGCTCCTATTCAGCGATTGGTGGATAAGATAGCTGCTGTTTTCGTGCCTCTTATCCTTGTTATTTCTGTGCTTACATTGATTGCTTGGACGCTTTTGGGGGGAGAGAATGGTAGTACGCAAGGTTTACTTTTTGCTATTACAGTCTTGGTTATCGCTTGTCCTTGTGCTTTGGGATTGGCTACTCCTACTGCTGTTATGGTAGGTATAGGGAAAGGAGCCGAATGGGGGATTCTTATCAAAGATGCAGAGTCTTTAGAGCGCATTAAACAAATAGATGTGTTGATAACAGATAAGACGGGTACACTCACCATAGGTAAACCTCAAGTGGTAGCTTCTGTATGGGAACAGCCCAAAGAAGCAGTGGCACCTATTCTATATAGTATGGAAAAACGTTCGGAACACCCCTTGGCACAAGCTATCTGTCAATACTTAGAGGGAGAACAGGAACTCCCACTCCAAATAGAGAACTTAGCAGGAAAAGGTGTAAGGAGCGTATGGGAACAGACGACTTATTATGTGGGAAGTTTATCCTTGATGAAAGAATTGAACATACCTATAACCACTGCTTTGGAAAAGCAAGGTGAAAAATGGGAAAAAGAACATCATAGTATAGTCTGGGTGGCAACGGAACACAGAACAGTAGCTGTCGTGGCTATTCAAGATCAAATCCGAGATTCCTCTGTCAAAGCTATTCAGCAGATACAGAAATTGGGAGTAACAGTAGATATGCTCACAGGAGATCATCTCAAAGCTGCGCAATATATAGCACAAAAGTGTGGTATCTCTTATGTAGAGGCAGGGGTACTACCTGATGAAAAAGCCTCTTATATAAATAAAAAGCAAGCCGAAGGACATTGTGTAGCTATGGTAGGCGATGGTATAAATGATAGTGCAGCCTTGGCAATGGCAGATGTAGGCATTGCGATGGGAGCGGGGAGCGACATTGCTATAGAAAGTGCGCCCGTTACTATTATTCAGTCCGATTTGAGGAAAATAGCAGAGGCTATCTATCTTTCCAAGTCTACGGTACGCACCATCAGACAGAATTTGTTTTGGGCTTTCTTTTACAATCTCATAGGTATACCCATTGCAGCCGGAGTTCTTTATCCTATGTGGGGAATCTCGTTAAATCCTATGTGGGCAAGCCTTGCTATGACATTTAGCAGTGTAAGTGTGGTAATGAATAGCCTCAGACTGAAATACCTCTCGGTGAAACAATAACAGCAAGCGAAAAGAGCCTAAAGTTTATTTTGCACTATGGTTTATATAAACTTCCATTGCGGTTTATATAAACTGTGGTACGAAATATGTAAACTTCAATGCAGGAATAATATTTGCTTCTGCCTGCCGTAATCAATCTTACAAAATCTTCACTATTCTCTAAAGTAGCAATAAAAGCCTATCTTTGTCCCTTACTTATGGATATAAAAGAGTTACAAAAACAGTATCAGAAACACCCCGGCGTGTCTGCACTCTTGCAAGCCTTACAGGGAGATAAACTCTCTTACATACATCTGAAAGGAGGAAAAGGCTCCGGTTATGCACTTACTGCAGCTTGCACTTGGAAACTACACAAAACACCCTTCCTGTTTATTCTCCAAGATGCAGAGGAAGCGGGATATTTTTATCACGATTTGGTGCAGCTCTGTGGAGACCAAAATGTACTCTTTTTCCCTTCGGGTTATAAGCGTGCCATCAAGTACGGACAAAAAGACCCTGCCAATGAAATTCTCCGCACAGAGGTACTCACGCATTTGCAAGAAGGCAAGAAAGTAGCCATTGTTACTTATCCGGAAGCCTTGTGCGAGAAAGTTGTTTCTCATCAGACTTTAGAAGAAAATAAAATTCATATAAAAAAAGGGGATATACTTTCTGTTTCTGCTTTGCAAACTCGTCTTATAGAGTTAGGATTTATAGAAGTAGAGTATGTTTATGAGCCGGGGCAATTTGCACTTAGAGGGAGTATCTTGGATATATTCTCTTTTTCTTCAGAATATCCTTATAGAATAGACTTTTTCGGTGATGAAGTAGATAGTTTACGCATATTTGAGATTGAAACACAGCTATCTAAAGAACAATGCGATAGCATACAGGTAGTACCGGAAATGAGCTATAGACAGGAATCCACACTCTTGGAATTTCTTCCGGCTGAGGCTGTTCTTTTCGTGAAAGATTTCTTGTATCTGTTTGAGAAATCCAAACAACTAAAGGAGGAAAGCTATGTTTCTCAAGTAGAAATAACTTCAGCAGAAGAAACAAAGACACTCCCCATAGCTTTGGGAGAAAGTATAGCTTCTCCCGAACAACTTTACAAAGAGGTGATGGCATTCCAAAGGGTAGATATAGCCCATCAGCCTTTTATGTCTGCACAAGCTACCATAGAGGTACAGCAATCTATTCAGCCTGTATTCAGAAAGAATTTTGATTTGTTGGCAAGTACTTTCCGAGATTTTTTACAGAGAGAATATACTATCTACATTTGTTCAGATAGTCCAAAACAAATAGAACGTCTGCAAGACATCTTTGCAGAACGAGAGGAAAACATTTCTTTCCAAGCTGTGAATCATACGTTGCACGAGGGATTTGTAGACCATACCGGCAAAATATGCCTCTTTACAGACCATCAGATCTTCGATCGTTTTCATAAGTATAATCTAAAAAGCGATAAAGTAAGAAGTGGAAAAGTAGCTCTTACGCTCAAAGAATTACAACTATTTGAACCGGGAGATTATGTCGTGCATATAGATCACGGCATAGGGCAATTTGCAGGTTTAATGCGTGTACCTAATGGCAATAGTACACAAGAAATGATTAAACTCGTCTATAAGAACAATGATGTGGTTTTTGTATCTATCCATTCTCTCCATAAAATTTCCAAATACAAGGGTAAAGAAGGAGAACCGCCTGCCATCAGTAAATTGGGAACCGGAGCTTGGGAGAAGATAAAAGAACGTACCAAGAGTAAAATCAAAGACATAGCCCGAGATCTTATCAGACTTTACTCGCTTCGCAAAGCAGAAAAAGGCTTTAATTATAGTCCGGATAGCTTTTTGCAACACGAATTGGAGGCAAGCTTCCTCTATGAGGATACCCCCGACCAAATGAAGGCTACGCAAGAAGTAAAGCAAGATATGGAAAGCAGTAAGCCTATGGATAGATTGATTTGTGGCGATGTGGGTTTCGGAAAAACGGAAGTTGCCGTCAGAGCTGCATTTAAGGCTGTGGCAGACAACAAACAAGTGGCTGTCTTAGTTCCTACTACAGTCTTGGCACACCAGCATTACCAGACATTCTGCAAACGACTTCAGAATTTTCCTTGTAAAGTGGATTACTTGAGCAGGGCGCGCACTACAAAAGAAAGCAATCAACTATTGAAAGAGCTGGCAGAGGGTAAAATCCAGATATTGATAGGTACGCATAAACTCATCGGTAAAAGTGTAAAATTCAAAGATCTTGGACTGCTCATCATAGACGAAGAACAGAAATTTGGAGTGAGTGTGAAAGAAAAACTTAGAGAAATGAAGGTCAATGTAGATACGCTTACTATGACAGCTACACCTATCCCACGTACACTACAGTTTTCTTTATTGGGGGCAAGAGACTTGTCTGTGATACAAACACCTCCTCCCAATAGGTATCCTGTACAAACGGAAGTGCATACTTTCAATGAAGAAATCATCACAGAAGCTATCCAGTTTGAGATGAGTAGAAACGGGCAAGTATTTTTCGTAAGCAACAGGATACAAGGACTATCGGAACTGCAAGCCTTGATAGAAAAACAAATTCCCGATTGTAGAGTCTGCATAGCCCACGGGCAAATGTCCCCTACAGAAGTAGAAAAGCGTATTACAGATTTTGTAAATTACGAATATGATGTACTTATAGCCACTACTATCATAGAAAGTGGTATAGATATACCCAATGCCAATACCATTATTATCAATGGAGCACATAATTTTGGTTTGAGCGACTTACACCAAATGCGTGGGCGTGTAGGTAGAAGCAATAGAAAAGCCTTCTGTTATCTATTGGCACCTCACGCTTCACTTCTTACACCCGTAGCTCGTCGTAGATTGCAAGCCATAGAAAACTTTAGCGATTTGGGTAGTGGTATTCATATTGCTATGCAAGACTTGGATATCAGAGGAGCAGGAAATATGCTCGGAGCAGAACAAAGTGGCTTTATTGCCGATTTGGGATATGAAACTTATCAGAAGATTTTGGCAGAAGCTATGCGTGAACTTAAGATGGAAGAATTTCCGGAAACCAATGGAGATGTACAAGACTGTGTAGAAGAAATAGAAGGGGACGATTTTGTAGACGAATGTACGGTAGAAAGTGATCTTGAAGTACTCTTCCCAGCCCAATATATACCAAGCAGTAGCGAACGAATGCTCTTGTATAGAGAGCTGGACAGCCTTACACTTGATACCGAAGTTCAAGCCTACGAAGAAAAACTAAAAGACAGATTTGGTGCGCTCCCCAGTGAAGCAAAAGAACTCTTACGCATCGTGCCATTGAGACGCTTGGCTAAGAATTTAGGTTTTGAACGCATCGTATTAAAATCAGGTAAAATGCTCCTCTATTTTGTTTCTCGAGATGATAGTCCTTATTTCCAAAGTCGCGCATTCGATAAAATACTTCGATATTTAGCCTTTCACTGCAAAGATGGACTGCTCCAAGAGCAAAATGGGCGCAGAAGAGTCTTTATGAAAGATGTGAAGAATATGGAACAAGCTGTACATATCCTTCAAGAAATGGTAGCGGAAACTCCCTCTTCAACCGAAAATGGATAATTCATTACGTATATCTATTGTGAACTAAGCACCTTTTCGTCAGTGTATGGAGTTGGAAGCTTGAAAAATCATTTAGGGCAACGTAGAGAATAGAGATAAAAATAGAAAAAGCGTAATCCGGTGAGAAATAAAGCACTGCCTAAACCTATATAAAAAAAGGCGATGAAGAAAGGTGATACCCAAGAGGTATGGCGGATATAGATACCCAGAGTGATCATAAACGTCATAATGCACCAGCCACGCAGATCAAAAAATGTCCAAGGATAATTCTTCTCCGGCATAGATTGGATACGTTTTGTGTATTTATGATACAGTTTTCTGAATATAATTCCTCCGAATAGAAAAAACACACAGATGGCACAAAGCGATAATGCCCATATAGATGAGGATATATTTATCCACACAGTATAACCGATGTTTGTTACTTTATAACCTGCTATGCTCCAAAGCAGTCCGGCTAAAAATAGAAGTGTATTTCGTGAAACTTTTCCCATTTCTTTCTCTCTATATAAACGAAAAGCTGTATCAAAAACGGATTTTGACACAGCTTTCGCTCTTCAGGTTGGACTTGAACCAACGACCCTCTGATTAACAGTCAGATGCTCTAACCGACTGAGCTACTGAAGAAAGTATTTCTTTGGTTTTGCTCTTCAGGTTGGACTTGAACCAACGACCCTCTGATTAACAGTCAGATGCTCTAACCGACTGAGCTACTGAAGAGTGATAGCATTTGCAAAAGGAAGCTCTTCAGGTTGGACTTGAACCAACGACCCTCTGATTAACAGTCAGATGCTCTAACCGACTGAGCTACTGAAGAAGGTTTTCCCTCAAATGCGATGCAAAGGTAGTAGGTTGTTTTGAAATATGCAATATCTTTGTAGAAAAAACAATAAATGAACAAAGTTATAGGGATAGGAAATGCCCTGGTAGATGCGTTGGCTATTATGCAAGATGATGCTTTGTTGGAGCAGTTGGCACTGCCCAAGGGGAGTATGCAGCTGATAAACAGAGATAAATTTTATCGTATAAGAGATGTAGCATCTGCTTATACTACGCATCGTTCTCCGGGAGGTTCTGCCAGTAATATGATACGTGCTTTGGCTACTTTGGGACATTCTTCCGGATTTATAGGAAAGGTGGGGGTAGATGAAGCCGGTGAGTTTTATCAGTCAGCCTTGCATCAGAAAGGTATTCAGAGTTTCTTGATTAAAAGTGATTTACCAACGGGTATTGCTTCTGCTTTCATTTCTCCGGATGGAGAACGTACTTTTGCTACTTATTTAGGAGCAGGGGCTACTTTGCAAGCAGAGGAGATAGCAGAGAGTGTGTATAAAGGTTATGATTATTTCTTTGTAGAAGGATATTTGGTACAAGACCACGCACTGATAGAATCTGCTTTGCGTACAGCGAAAGAACAGGGTTTGAAAGTTTGTTTAGACCTTGCCAGTTACAATATAGTAGAAGAAGATCTTCCTTTTTTTCAGCATTTGGTACAAAACTATGTAGATATCGTTTTTGCCAATGAAAGCGAGGCGAAAGCGTTTACAGGAAAATCGCCGTATAAAGCCATAGAAGAGATGGCTAAAATCTGCGAAATCGTAGTGATAAAAATTGGTAAGCGCGGTTCTCTCATCGGTAGAGGAGAGGAAATTATTCCTATAAAAGCTGTAGATGTACCTGCGCAGAAAGTAGAAGATACTACAGGAGCAGGAGACTTTTATGCTGCAGGATTTTTGCACGGATTATTACAAAATGTACCTTTGGATATTTGTGGGAGTATGGGGAGTTTGCTCTCTGCCAAAGTCATTCAGTATATAGGAGCAGATTTACCCGGTGATGAATGGCAGACTGTAAAGTGTAGTCTGAATACCCTGATAGATAAGTATAAATAGCTAATTAAAGAAAGAGAATATGATAAAGAAAAGAATACATCAGTGCCTGCTTATATTATTGAGTGTGAGTATAGGCGGAGGGCTTATGAGCTTTATGCCCGGTAATGAGAACAGACCGTTCAAGACCTCAAAGAATTTGGAAATCTTTGCCGCACTCTTTAAGGAATTGGATATGTTTTATGTAGACACTTTGGATATAGACAAAGTGATACAACGAGGGGTAGATGGAATGCTTTCTACCACAGATCCTTATACTTCTTATTATCCGGAAGACGAAGTGAGTACACTGAAGGAGATGATAACAGGAAAGTATGGAGGTATAGGTGCTGCCATTCGTTGTTTTGAAGGAGATAATTATGTTACCATTATGGAGCCGATGGAGGGTCTTCCAGCACAACAAGTGGGTGTAAAGGCTGGAGATATAATTCTTTCCATAGGTGGGAAAGAAATGAAAAGAGGAAATCAGAAGGAGCCGGAGTTTACCGGTAAGGTGAGCGATGCCTTGCGTGGTGAGCCGGGTACTACTTTTGTACTACGTGTGAAGCGTCCCCAACTCAAAGATAGTATTGTAAAGGAGTTTAAGATTACTCGTAAAAATATCCGTCAGAGTCCTATTCCTTATGCCGGTATGCTCAAGGGAGATATAGCATATATTTCATTTGCGGAGTTTACGGAAAACAGTGCCAAAGATTTCAAGAAAAGTTTCATAGAACTGAAACAAAAAGGAGCTAAAAAGTTAATCATTGACTTACGAGGAAATGGAGGAGGCTCTCTTACAGAAGCTGTAGAAATAGTCAATTTATTTGTACCGAAAGGTTTGGAAATCGTGGCTACACGTGGAAAAATCAAGGCTACAGATAGGGTTTACTACACTACCGGCGAACCTGTGGATTTAGAAATCCCTATTTGTGTATTAGTAGATGGTGGAACAGCTTCTGCTGCGGAAATTGTGAGTGGATCACTGCAAGACTTAGATAGAGCGGTGATAGTAGGAGAGCGTACATTTGGGAAAGGTTTGGTTCAGATGACCAGAGATTTACCTTATAATGGGCAACTGAAAGTTACTACCGGCAAGTATTATATCCCCAGTGGTAGATGTATTCAAGCTATAGATTATTCAAAGAAAAATGCCGATGGTACTGTTTCTCGAATAGCAGATAGTCTTACTACTGTTTTTCGTACTGTAGCAGGAAGACCGGTGAGAGATGGAGGAGGTATTCGCCCGGACGTGGAAGTAAAGGGAGAGCGTATCCCCAATATTGTATTTTATTTGGCAAATAGCCCTTGGTTGTCTCAGTATGTAACACGTTATTGTCTTACCCATACAGAGCCCAAAGAGGTGGCAGAAGTGCATCTCTCCGATGAAGATTATGCTACATTCAAAACCTTGTTGGTAGAAAAGAAATTCACTTACGATCGTCAGAGTGTTCGTTTTTTGGATCGTCTGAAAGAGCTGGCAGAAGCAGAAGGTTACTCAGAAGATACTAAGATGGAATTTGAAGCACTTCAGAAAAAGTTAAACCACGATCTGAGTCGGGATTTAGAGAGCTTTTCTAAACCAATAAAAGAATTGATAGAAACAGAAATTATTACCCGTTATTTTTATCGCAGAGGAGTGGCATTGCGTAGCTTGGAAAAGAGTAAAGAGATGGACAAAGCTGTAGAATTACTCAATGATGCAAAGGCTTATGCTGAAATCTTAGCACCACCTGCTTCTTAGCAGATCTTCTTTGAAAAAGCATTATAGCCGAAAGTCTTGTTCTTATAGAGCAAAACTTTCGGCTTCTTTCATTATACCTTTTCCTAAATCTATGTAGCTGGTGTGTAAGTTCCATAAATGTATCTTCTTTTTGCTTTAATCTCAAAGGTACGAAGACAGGAGCTCATACACTTTTTTCATACAATATTCAGAGAAGCTCCTTTATCGCTTCTCCGACATCAATTGACTACAGTAAGAGAACTATTGGAGATAAAACAGTACATTTGTGTTATGAAGTTACGAGAATAGTGTAATTTATTGGAAATGAGCGTAGGTTAATCGCTCTTGATAGTAATAGGTTACGATTTAGTTAGTTATCTACTGCATTATCCTTCTGCGCTTTGCGTAACCTTCAAAGAACTCTTTACTGCAAAGATAAGACTAAAATCGGAATTATAGGATAAGTTTTTCATATATTTTCTCGATTAATGCACTTGTATTTTAGATTTAATATCTCGTGATTATTGTTGTTTGATATCTTCCAGTAACTTATTAAGTATTTTTATCCTATTATCAATCTTACTAATTTCACATTGCCATATAATTATAACTTTCCAGCCGAGTTTTACAAGTAAATCGGAATTTTTATCATCACGTGATTTGTTGTTTGATATTTTTTCCTTCCAAAAATCTATATTTGAGGATGGTAATTTCCCCTTTTTACAATTATGTCCATGCCAAAAACATCCGTTTATAAATATTACTGTTTTATATTTAGGTAAAACTATATCAGGTTTACCCGGCAATGTTTTGACATTAATACGATATCTGAATCCTTTTGAAAATAAAAACTTACGAACTAAAATCTCCGGTTTTGTGTTTTTTCCGCTGATTTTAGACATAATATCCGATCGCTTTTGAGAAGAGAAAATATCAGACATTGTGTTATTTAGCTTGTAATCTCAACCATTCGGATTCATTTAATCCTACACGGGACAACTGCGCACAATAATTATTCACAATACGTTGGGCATGCATTTCTTTTAAGTCTACAACCCATTCATATTGTTCTTGATGGATGGAAGTAAATAAATATTTACCATTATCATTCTTTACTGCATATATCGCCTGTTCATCATTATTTGCTCTGAATTTGATGGTTTTTAGAGCATACGAAGATTCGTTTATTCTAAATTTAGATTCTTTGCTGACTATAATTGAGCAATGCTCTTCATTTTGTTCTAACGGCAAGAATAAGAATCGTCTTTCTCCTTGTATTCGAACGGAATCACATCTTTGTTGCATACAAATGTAATAAAGATTAGAGCTAATTCTCTTTATAATTGTACCAAGCGTAAGAATCGGCCTTTTTTGTTGTGGAAGAAATATATTCTTATGATGAGTTAGTTTTGCAAAAGAAATATCGGAATCTTCTATTTGAATATCTCCATACTGGAAAAGTTGTGACGCAAGTTTAGGAGCCTTTTTCCCTAAACTTATTTTGGTCGCAGAGGCAATTTTGGTATTTAAATCAGGCGAATCGGCACTAATAATTTGACACAAAATTTCTTGATTGACGGTTAAATTTTTCCCGGCAAGGCTTATAGTCTTTTCCTCTATTCGATTGTGTATCCAATTCTCAACCCATGTATTTGTATCGATATTTTCGCTTCCAATTAATTCGGCTATCGCATCACCAAATAGTTGCACTAAAAGTTCTTTAGCGTCATTCGGATTAGGAAGATTGACTCGATGTCCTAAATAAGCCGGATCTAACTTAGGAGAAAAACTGCCTAAGATTTTTGATGTATTATTTCTAATTGTGGTTATTGCCGATAAAGCAAAGTTGGATAAAAGTCCGTTAGTTAGATTAGTAAACTCCGTCAATATTAACTCCGGAAGTTTATCATATTCTACAATCAATGGCTTGTATTCCGGTATGTGTTCGAATTTTTTTCCGGCTTTTGCACGGATTATGATACAGACATTTGAAGACTTTATCGTATAATCGTTAACTTTAAATGATTCCGAATCAATATTGTTTACAATGTCATCCTTAATGTCTGAAATCCTTGTTTCTCCCGTATATACTATGATTAATTTTAACTTATCAGTCCCGGCATCACTTGTAAGTTGTTTTAGTAATTTTAAAGTAAATTCTCCTCGAGGTTCATCATTATCTGCATCTGCATCAGGATCTAACTGTTGTTCCACGTCTCTTTCAATATTTAAATACCAGTCTAAAATAACCACATCAGCTTTTTTCAAAATAACATTGTAGCTATCTATATCCGAAACGGATTTGGGTGCGTATATGGCACAAATTTTACCTGTTTTTGCAAATGCATTTGATACATCCAACGCACTAAAGGCATTATTGGTGGAGTCTTCTTTATATGCCTTGTCGTCAATAAATACTATATTTTGTATAAAGTTGTTTGCAATCTCTTTCGATTGTTCGATAAATCTGTCAGCCATATTTTTATTGCATTTTTTGAATCTTAAAAGTAACCGTAGAACCTTCCTTAGGTTGTGCCACGAATATATCATAGTTCTCTGCATTCAAAACCTCTTTACTGATACTCAACCCCAATCCTCTTCCATTGGGCTTTCTGGAAAATCTCAATTCAAAGATTCGTTCCTTATCTTGGGGCTTTATTTCAATACCGTTATTGGAAATGTATATTCCCGTATCATCCGCATGCAGCCGAATAACTTTTTCAGGAACATCACTTTGTTTCAACCAATAAATGGCATTATCAATGATATTAACAAATACAGGATAGAATGTAGAACGAAATCCGTGTATTTTTCGACCTGCAAACCCGTTAGTATGTTTAAAAGCTATATTGTGTCGTTCAAGGCGAGATTTGAACAAATCTATTAAAAATGTTTTTATATCCAATAAAGAAATGTCTTCTCTACGTCGATTCAATCGTCGGTTTAACGGGGTAAATAAATTTAAATAGCCATCCAAATGTTCGAAATTTACCTTGATATTTTTGTATATCCCTTCCAATTTGATGTCTACATCCGACCATGCTTTTAGATCTTTCAGACTATGTCGAATCGAATTAACCGTACCGTTGAACTCATGGTGCAATATCCCGACAGCCAGTCCTAATTGGCTTAATTCAACGTCCGATTGTAATCGTTCCCGCAATTCCTCCAATTCTTCCGAAGCGGCTTCCGCTATTTGGTCATTTGTAATTATTTGACCGTCTTCGTTTTTTTCAACATAAAAACTTTCAAATTGTCGAATTATACGTTCCATAACATCCGTATTTCGACTGCTTATGGATTCTATTTCAGCTTCCATTCTCTTGCGTTCCGTTACCAAATCAAAGTTATCGGCTTTATCGGTTGCTAATAATTTGAATTGATCCTTTACGCTTCGTATTTGATTATCCAAATCGATTATCAGCTCATTCGTAAGATCCTTAATTTTACGAGAAACATCGGAAACAACATCATTAGTTTCGCTTTTCTTCTTTTTATTAAGAGACAAAGCCTCGGCTGAAATCAATTCCACCGCTTGCTCCAACCGCTTTCGCTTACTTATTTCCAGATTCAGCTGTGCCGTATAATCATCAATTAGTCGATCGATATTTTCATTGATATTTTTAAATATCGTTTGTTCCAAAATTTTAAACTCATTAAGGTATGTATCAAAATCTGCTCTCATTGATTTTGACATTGCAAATCCTTTGGGACTTGTTACCGATATTCTTTTTTTATAATCGGCAACTTTTTGTCTCATGGCGAATTCCAGATCAATTATCTTCTGGCTTGCTTCATCCGCATCGTTAATGTATAAAACAGAATGTAAATCGTTCCTAAAATTCGTAAGTAGCCCTTCCAGTTCGTTTTCGAATTTATGTTCCGTTAAACCAGCAAAAAAGATATCGAGCTCACGAGCAAATCTTTCCTTTTTCGATTTAGCTAATTTATCCCGACGTTCAAGCGCGTTATGGTACGCATTGAACTCGTCTTTCTTCTGATTGAAAAATTCCGATTGTGCCGTTTTGTTTTTTTCGCTGAAAAAATCAGCGGCAAGTTGTACAAAGAAATTTTTTAAAATCGCTTGAAGTTGGCGATATGCTTTATTTTCAATAAAACCTTCGCGTCCGGCTTTCTCTACCAAACTG
>JALEQJ010000022.1 GCA_022764505.1 Phocaeicola sp.
GTTAATTTATTTGTTATTTGTGAACAATTTTCTTCGTTACATTGTTGTTTCCTCAGAAAACAATGTATATTTGTCTGTGTAAATCCGAAAAACATTAAAAAAGAAGAAAGCAAATGAAGTTAGCCATAGACTTGGGCGGAACCAATATCCGTATAGGACAAGTGGAGAATGGCACCATTCTACAGAAATGCAATATCTCTTGTCCCTCACAGGAGCCGGAGGGAGTGGTGCTGGAAGAAATATGTGGGCTGATAGATACCATGATGAATAAACGTGTTACAGGCATCGGTATAGGTGTGCCTTCTGTGGTAGATGCACAGAAAGGTATCGTGTACGATGTCGTAAACATACCTTCTTGGAAATCTGTGCCCCTGAAACAGTATTTGGAAAGTCGTTTTAAGATTCCTGTAGCAGTGAACAATGATGCCAATTGTTTCGCTTTGGGAGAAAAACGCTTTGGCTTAGGACAAGACTATAAGAATATGGTCGGAATCACACTCGGTACAGGTGTGGGAGCAGGTATTATCATAGATGGAAAACTCTATGGTGGAAGAAATACAGGTGCCGGAGAATTGGCAGCTACTCCTTATAGAAATGAAGACTATGAATTTTATTGCTGTGGAAAATTCTTTACAGAAAAGTATGGTATCACAGGCAAAGAAGCCGCTTTTCAAGCATCTCAGGGAGAACCTTTGGCGCAAGCTGTTTGGCGGGAATTTGGAACACATCTCGGAAAGCTCTTGCAGTTGTACATCTTGGCTTATGATCCGGACGCCATCGTGATAGGAGGAGGAATAGCCAAAGCCGGTCCTTATTATAAGGAAGCTATGATGGAAAGTTTGTATCATAAATTCCTTTTCCCAAAGAGCTTGGAAAATATATATATCGGTTTCTCTGAACTGGCAGATGTGAGCTTATTGGGAGCTTCTGCACTATTGAACGAAAAATAAAAACAAAGAATATACTAACAATCAATATCATTTATAAACTAAAAAAACGCATGATGAAAAAACACAGTCAGACAATGCGAAACATCTGTTGTGGTAGCATAATGCTTACTGCGCTGCTGGGTACTATACCTGTGCAAGCTGTGGAGAGTCAGAATGTAACTGCAAATGTCACTATGGTGGCAAGAGGTGTACAACAAGCACGTACCATCACAGGTCTCGTGAAAGATGAATTTGGAATGGGTCTTCCCGGAGTGAATGTAAAAATCAAAGGAACAACAGAAGGAACCATTACAGACGCAGATGGAAACTTTTCCCTAAGTGGCGTAACTACTGGTGCGGTGTTGGAATTTAGCTATATAGGTTTCTTGCCTCAAGAAGTGAAAGTAGGAAATGCCAATACCATCACAGTAACCTTGAAAGAAGATACCAAACTCATAGAAGAAGTTGTGGTGATAGGTTATGGTAGCAGTCGTAAACAAGACCTTTCTACCGCAGTTTCCAGTGTGAAAGTAGACCAGGCACTGAAGAGTAGACCTTCCAATATAGCTTCTATGCTCCAAGGGCAAATGCCGGGGGTAATGATCCAAAGCAATGGTGGAGACCCACTCGCTAAGCAATCTCTCTCTATTCGTGGACGCGGTTCTCGTGGTACGGATGATGACTACGGAAGTGGAGATGCAGTACTCTATGTAGTGGACGGTGTACCCGGTGCTCCTTTCAATATGGAAGACGTAGAAACTATCACAGTACTGAAAGATGCCGCATCTGCTGCTATCTACGGTGCAAGTGTAGGTTCCGGTGGGGTAGTAGTGATCACCACCAAGCAAGCTCAAAGCGGAAAAGTAAAGGTAAGTATGAATATATCCAAGAGCTTCAAGAATGTATGGAAGCGTCCTTATACCCTTACCGCAGAGCAGTATAATAAGGTATGGGGAGATGTGGTTGGTATTTATGGTGGAACACTGCCGGAAGTAGCAGACCCTGCTCGTTTTCCTTATGGTACACAGACACGTACAGACTGGATAGACGAAATTTTCCGTACAGGTACTTTGGATCACTATGCTATATCTCTTTCCGGTGGTAGCGACAGCTTCAAAGGTTTTGCTTCTCTGTCTTACGATAAAGATAAAGGTATTCTGCTCAATACATTCAGTCGTAAACTTGGAGCGAAAGCCAACTTGGACTTTCAGATAACTCCTTGGGCTAAGTTGAGCCAACGCATTACATTCCAACACCAAAACGGACAAGGAAACTTGGGTACAGGGCACCAAGGAGTGTTACCTGCTGCTATCTTCTTCCCACGTTCTGCCACTATATACGATTATGACCAGGCAGGAAACTTGCTCTTGGACGATCGTGGTAAGCCTCTTTACCATGGTACAGTACCTCGTTGGGCTGCTTCGGAAGGTTTCGGTGGAGGTTATGGAGAAATCCGAAATCCGGTAGCAGAGCTTATGCGCTTGGATCAAGACCGTCCTTCTTATACTACTTATTCTACCACATCATTGGAGATTAAACCTATAGAAGGATTGACTTTGCGCTCAGACTTTAGTGCAGGTGTGGTTTCTGAAACTTCAGACATATTCAGCCCACGTGTGCCGGAAATAGGACGCACAAAAGTGGACAATGATAGAACTATCTCCAATAGCAGACAAACTAATTGGCTTTGGGAAACTACAGCTTCTTATGCTCGTATCTTGGGCGAAAAACATCACCTCAGCCTGATGGCAGGTTATACTATGAAGTATGATAAATACAAATGGAACAGTTTCCATACTTCCGGTTATGTCTTGGAAGACCGCCATTCTACTACATTGGGACAAGCAGGAAATTGGAGTAAGGAAAAGCCTCAAGAAAGTATCTGGGAAGAATCTATGATTTCAGCTTTCGGTCGTTTGGGTTATTCTTACGATGACCGTTACTTCTTTACAGCAAGTATCCGTAGAGATGCTACCTCCAAACTTTGGAAAGACAATAACTCCGGTATCTTCCCTGCATTCTCCGGATCTTGGAAAATTTCTTCCGAAGAGTTCTTTGAACCCCTTCGCCCGGTTATCAGCTTGCTGAAATTGCGTGCCAGCTGGGGACGTGTAGGTAATGTGGCTGTAGTACCACGCTATACTTGGAATGTAGCATTGAAAGAGGTAGAATGGCCTATTATCTATGGCGAAAAATTGGAGCCGGTGCAAAATGGTGTTTATTCGGCTACTATCGCTACGAAGTCTTTGCGTTGGGAAACCACAGAACAGACAGGTATAGGTTTAGACCTTGCTCTTTTCAATAATGAATTGAACCTTACCGTAGACTATTTTAATAAAGCTACAAAAGACTTGATAGAACGTGTGCCGGTTCCTTCTATGGCAGGTATAGATCCAAAAAACGAACCTTATGGAAACATAGGTAAAGTGGTAAACCGCGGTTGGGAATTTGGAGCAAACTATCAAAAGAAAATAGGAGATGTAACCTTCGGCTTACATGCCAATCTCGCAACCGTACACAATGAAGTTTTGGACTTGGGTACTCGCGAAACTATGAGCCATAACAATGTAGTGAATGGAGCTACTCCTTTGAAATCTACAGTGGGACAACCTTGGTATTCCTTCCATGCATTGAAGACAGAAGGTATCTTCCAGTCTTGGGAAGAAATACGTAGCTTCAAATGGAAAGATCCGGAAACAGGTATCACTCGTCTCATACAACCCAATGCGAAACCCGGGGACTTGAAATATGTAGACTTCAACAATGATGGTATGATCAATGATGAAGATAAACAATACCTCGGTAGCTATATGCCTAAAATTACTTTTGGATTTGGGGGTAATGTAGCATACAAAGGCTTTGATATGAGCTTCCTCTTCCAAGGTGTAGGTAAGACTACTATCTACAATGGTTTCAAGCAAATGGGACTTACAGGACGTATGCAAGGAGGTAATATGCTTTCTACAATTTTGGACGCATGGGATTACAACAAGACTTCCGGCATACCTCGTTTAGCTCTCTTGGACGATAGTAACGGTAACTATTCTAATATCTCGGATTTCTTCTTGGAAGATGGTAGCTACCTCCGTATGAAGAGCCTTACTATAGGTTATACTTTCCCTAAGGCTTGGATGCAATCTCTCGGAATGGGACAAAGCAATTTCCGTCTTTATGTAAATGCAGAAAACTTATTCACTATCACAAATTATACCGGATTTGATCCGGAAGTAGGCAATTTCGGTTTAGATGGTGGTGTATATCCTGCTGCACGTACATTCAGTGTAGGATTTAACTTCAATTTCTAACTTTGACAATAGAGAAACAATGAAACTGAAAAAATATACAGCAATAGCAATGACACTCATTGCGGGGAACCTCTTGAGTGGTTGCAATGACTTCTTAGAACATGATCCCTACGGGACTACCGAACATTGGAAAACAGAAACAGATGTGCTCCGTTCACTCAATGCTTTCCATGAGTTTACTTATGTAGAAGGAGTAACAGGACGTGGACTGATGTGGTTTGAGAACTGCAGTGATAACCTCGTAACCGGTCGCCCACAAGCAGAAGCCGCACAAATCAAAAACTTCCAAATGTCTGCGGACAATGGACGAGATGCCAAAGTAAACTGGGGAGAAATGGCGAAACTGAATGCGAAAGCCAACGATATTCTTCGCAATGTTCCTACTATGAATATTTCCGATGCTCTGAAGAATAAAGCTATAGGACAAGGACATTTCTATCGTGCATTTGCTTACTTGTGGTTGGCTCCTTTTTATGGAGATAACGGACCTAATGGTGGTATTCCCATTATTACAGAAAAAACTCTTACACAAGAGTTGGACCAAGAACGTCCGGCTTCTGTATTGGCAAACTACGATATGATCATAGCAGACTTCCGTAAGGCAGCAGAACTCTTGCCTTATATGTCTGAGCAAGATCCATCTGATTATGGTCGTCCACATAAAGCGGCTGCTTGGGCATTTGCCGCACGTGCTGCACTCTATGCCTCTCAATATGATAGCAAGTACTTTGACACTGTAATAGAACTTTGCGACAAGGTGATAAATATGACTGGAAAAGACAAACGTGCGCTTTACCCGGATTATACAAAACTTTTCAGAGAAGAAAACAATTTCAGTTCAGAATACCTCTTCTCACTCTTGGGCAATGCGACCGAAGGACCCAAGTTCCATGGTATGTCTTTCCAAAACAAAGGTTGGGGGCTCTACAATACTTGGGGTTATTTCCAACCTACTTTGGAGCTGTACAAAGCATTTGAAAAAGGAGATACTCGTCGTGATGCTACTATTCTCTTCCCCAATAACCATATTCAGTTCGTAGGACGTGATATTACTTATGGTGTAGGTGCTTGGCGTTCTAATAGTGAATCCGGTATGACTTTCCGTAAATTTATGTCTCCATGGGAAGCTGCAGACTGCATAGGTAAAACTGTAAATACCAATGGTGATAATGCCAGCAACCGCTTGGGTACTGTGCTGATTCGTTATGCTGATGTGCTACTTATGAAAGCAGAAGCTCTTATTTGGTCTAAAGGCGAAGGGAATGCTGAGGCAAAAGCTCTGTTGAACCAAATACGCAAGCGTGCAGGACTGGCAGAAAATAGCAAGGCTACAAAAGAAGAATTGAAAAACGAACGTCGTTGTGAACTTGCGTTTGAGTTCCAACCCAGCAGACACGTAGACTTGGTGCGTTGGGGAGATGCACAAGCAGCTTATGCAAAACCATTGCACGGAGTAAGAACCATCTTAAATGACAAAGGTGAATTTGTTCGTACAGAGGAAGTGGAAATTTGGCCGGCTCGTCAGTTTGACCCAAAGAAGCACCATGTATTCCCTATTCCTGCTGCAGAAATAAAGAAGAGCAAGCATCTTAAACAAAATATAGGTTACTAATAACTTAAACAGTGATTATATCATGAAACTGATTCATTATATCAAAACACTGATTGTATTGTTCGTAATGGCTGTGCCTGCTATACGTAGTATGGCACAGACCAACGAGCAGTTTACAGTCATCACTTTCAATATACGCTCTTTTGAGCCGGATTTTGATGTGAAACCTTATGCAGAATTGCTTCGTGCATACAATGCAGATTTCATTTGCTTGAACGAAGTGGAAAATCGTAGTTCACGCCAAATGGTAGATGGTAAATATAGAGATGTAGTACAGGACTTGGCAAATGAACTGGGTATGTTTGCCATCTTCGGTTACTCTTATAATTTGTCCAATAAAGATGGAAAATTGCCGGAAGCCAATTATACCTATTCTCAAAACGAGATGTATGGTAATGCTATCTTGAGCCGTTATCCTGTTATGGCATCTACAGCACACCAGTTGCCACGTCCGAATGTAGCCGGTTCTGACCAACGTGGTGTTCTCTCGGCAGATTTTATCTTGCCTTCTATGAAGCAAGTACGTATTATAGCTACACACTTGGATCACCGTGCAGGACAGTTGGAACAAGCCTCTTTCATTGTTTCGGATAAAGTAATGGTGGACAATACGCCTGCTATCTTGATGGGCGATATGAATATGTATCCGGGCAGTTCTACTATCCAAAAATTGGAAACACGTTTTGAACGTTTGGACGGAGATAACGGAACCTTCCAAAGTGGTGCAAAGCTGGACTACATTATGGGAACCAAAGGAAGCTGGAAGCTCATCTCTACAGAAGTACTTCCGAGAATGTACAATGGAAAGGAACTTTCCGACCACTTCCCTCTGAAATCTGTAGTAGAACTCATTAAATAACTCATCAAAGAACGAACGCAATGAAAAAAATATGGAAACTTGCATTGCCTGTCTGTTTGATGGGAATGCTTATGAGCGGTTGCTTAAAAGAAAATTTAGGTGTAGGAAACAGAGTACAGCCGGAGGAAGAAGGTGTGGCGAAGTGGAATAAAAACAAAACCATTGAACTGTACTTTGTATCGGAATTGGCAGATAAAGGTGTTTCAGAATTTCCACAGCTTTGGAACTATGTGAAAGGAAAAGGAGATGCTTGGACCATAGGCGTGATAGACAGATGCGATGTGATGTATAATCCTCCCAAACAGAATACCAATGCTTTTGCTTACACTTCTTTCGCAACAGGAAAATTTGCCTCTTATGCCTTGAACCGTTATGCAGGTGACAATACACAAGGTAGTACTATCCTCTTCAATCATAAGATAAATAACGAAGAGTTTTATCCTGTGAGTAGCGATTGTTTTGTCAAGTTTATTCGCATACAAGCCAAGACTACTACAGAAAATCCTGTAGAGATCATAGTACCTTTCGCTACTGCACGCTTTGAAACTGCAGCACACATAGATGCTGCAAAGACTGCTTTTGGAAAAATCTCTGCTCCTACACATCAAGCTATGATGGTAGGTACAGTGAAGGCAGACGTAGCAGAAAAGCTGAAATCTGCGGTAGAAGCTTTGACAGGTTATGCTTACACAGAGGTAACCAAGGGCGATGACTACGTACTTTTTATGGCAGCACCCAAGTCTTGGGTACTTCGTGAAACTACCAAAGATCTCATCGGCAAGAATCTCGCTGCTTTCTGTCTTTCTATAGAAGCCAGTGTAGAATAATATATCAGGTCTTTATAAATGAAAAGCAACACTTTCTTTTTGGAAAGTGTTGCTTTTTTTGTGAGTTGTTGTTTGACTTCTAAACCAACTGCTGGGTAGGTTTAAGTTGTTTCATACTCTCGGGTACCGAAATTCGTATTTCCTCTACCAAGGCAGCCAATAGATTGAGACGTATGTATTGCGGATTGCTTAGGAGGGTTATCTCTCTTACAGGGCGAGGTATAGCGAAAGGGTGTACCAAAGCTTTCTGTTCTTCTACCAATTGGAACACGGAGAGTTCCGGGATAAAAGTAAGTCCATTTCCACCTTCTGCCATACGCATAAAGGTTTCCATACTTCCCAGTCTATAAGAAAGTTGGCTTTGCGAAGCATTTTTCATTTGGCAAAACTTGGTCATTTGATCTCTGAAACAATGTCCTTCGTCCAGAAGCCACAGTTGTGCTTTCTGTAGATCTGCTGTGCGTACTACGTCTGTAGGTTCTTCCTTTTCCATTTTCCCATAGACAAGAAATTCCTCGTAAAAAAGTGTTTGTGAGCGAAAGTCTTCCATACCATCTAAAGTAGCTACTATTCCTCCGTCTATTTCTCCTGTGAGCAGTGCCTCTTTTATTTGCGCTGTTTTCATCTCTACCACTCGTAGGTCCAATTGTGGATACTTACGCATAAAAGAAAGGATAAAACGAGGCAATAGATAGGGAGCTATGGTAGGTAATATGCCCAATCTGAAAGTCCCTGTGAGCATATTTTTTTCTTCTTCCACGATGCTTTTTATCACAGTAGCTTCTGCCAAAACTTGTCTACCTTGTGCTATGACGAGCCTGCCCACTTCCGTAGGTGCTACAGGCTGTTTGCTGCGATCAAAAATTTTGGCGTCCAGCTCTTCTTCCAGTTTCTGAATCATAGCACTCAGTGTAGGCTGGGTAACGTTGCAATGCTTCGCCGCACGTGCAAAATGGCGAAATTCGTCTACTGCTATAATGTATTCTATCTGTTGTAAAGTCATAGAATTTATTTTTAGAGAGTGATGCGATGTACCTACGAAGAAGTCTTTCTCTCTCGCAGGCTTTTCACAAAGATATAAAAGAAAGCCTACTCTCTACGGAAGTTCCCCTCCAAAATATATTTATAGCTTGCCGAGAGGACTGTGTGAGAGGGAGTTGATAGCAAGGCTTCTTATCGTGATAGCAAGCTTTGTTATCACGATAGCGTTATAACGCTATCACGGAAGTAAACATATCTTCCGGAACACCTTTTGTTTTCCGGTGAAATAGGAGTTCTGCCTAAAATGAGAGCCGGAGCTGTGATTTTGGAACGTGTGAACTGTGATATACGACAGGAAATAGAAAACTTTTATTTTTTTTATTGACGATATATCATTTCTGAATGTTTTATATACCTTTGTATCTATGGTTTATGCGTGATGGTAAGTGATATAGTTAAAAACTAATTGGTATTTCGGACTCTAAAAATACGTCTTATGAAAAAAGTTTTTTTATTGATTATAGGTATATGCAGTGTATTCATGTCGTGTAGTAAAGAAGACTCACCTCAGGATCTTACTTTTTTAGAAGATGAACTAGTGCAAACAACCTGGAAAGGTAAACAGAAAATCTTTAGTGATGATGATCGTGTTATTTTCTTGCAAGAATTCTATATAAAATTTCAAGATGAAACACATGCTTGGTTTATAACAACAGGAAAAGAAGAGAATGAACGTGTTCCTTTTGAGTATAAAGTGAAAGATAAAATGCTATATCTGTATGCACATGTTCGTGGAAACTGGACGCTTATTAAGAAAAATAAGAAGCTTATGGTGTTACAAGACTTTCTTCCACAAAGGAGTACTTTAACTTTAGAGAAAATAGATTGAATTTCAATTGTAAATCTATTAAGTATATAGAAAAGAGAGTGCCACCGTCTTCCTGTATGAGATAGTGGCACTCTCTTTTTGTAGTAAACATATCTTCCGGAATACCTTTTGTTTTCCAAGCAGTAGGTATGTTTTTAATGGGTTTGTTTATTTTTTTACCGCATAAGGGTTATCTCCTTTCCCTTCTTTCTCATATAGAGGAGAGAATTTAGCTTTTTTGTGTTGAGTAGCTTGTATGACCGGTTGTCTTATGGCTTGTAAAATCTCTTTTTCTACACGGATAGGGCTGTGTATAAGTTCCGGTCTATTAAAAGTATAGTTGAAATGGTCGTAGAAGTAAGGATCTTTTTGTGGGAGCAGAAAAGGTTTTTGTGCCTTACCTGTGCGCTCATCAAAATAAGCTATGAAGGGGCGAGCCCATAATCCGTCCATACGTTTGCTACTTACTACGAACCAGTGTCCGGAAGAATCCCACGTGTGGTAGCTGTCTACATGGTCGCTATTCACTTCCTCCAAAGCCCTAATCTCTCCACTTTCTAAATTTAAGGTGTAGAGATCACTCTCCGGGTGCCAAATAGAAAAATTTCCATAATCGGAAAGTGTGAACATAAGATATTTCCCATTAGGAGATACTTGAGGGAAAGAAATGGATTTACCTTGTGCGGAGGCTTCGTAAACGCAAGTAAGATTGGACAGACGGAGATTTTCTGCATCGAAATTCACACGGTATAAATCGTATCGTATACTATCCAAAGGTGTTTTCTCCGTATATCCTTTTGCTCTGCAAAAGTAAAGCGTAGTTCCATCCGGATCCCATATTGGAAATGTTTCCATATAGTCTGTACCATATACCAAGGAGTCTGTAAATGTTTGGTGTGTGGTAGTTTCGTAGAACAACAAGTCTGCCGCCAAGTCCGAAACTTCTATCGTTTTTTCTCCGGCTGCGTGGAAAAACTGCTGTATTTCATTGGAAGAAAATGCTATCCATTTTCCTTTTGGGTGCCATGCAGGATAAGTCGCTCCATTTTTATATCCTTCCGGTCGTGGATTAACTTTTTCTATCTTGCCATTTCTGCGTATAATGGTTCCTCCATCTTTTCCACGTATGTGGAGCATCATATTTTCCGGAGATTGTTTGGAGAAAGAATGACAGTTTACACACTGCTTCCCGAAATCTCTATTGTCTACTATAATTCTTTCTTCATAGTTGCTGAGGTTGCGTTCGTAGATACCCATTTCGTTCCACAGTTCATAGCCGGGATAGAGTAATCTATAGACAAGGTAGCCATCTATGTTTTCTGTAGCTATCTGATTCCAAAGGTCTGTGTATTGCACCCATTCTCCGGCTTGCAGAAGACTGATGCGGAAGAAAATGCGTTTACCTTTGGCAGCAGAAAGAAAAGCCGTCCACTCTTTAGGAGGGATTTCTATGGTGGATTCATCGCTACAAATGTAGATGCTCTCCACTCCTTTAGCTCCTATTTCTACCTGGTAGCCCTCTGCTTGGGCTTGTATGGCAAAGTTGGGGGGAGCTATATTGGGAGGGAATGTAGTTTCTGTATAGTCCGGATAAATGCTCGGTATCTTGTTAATATGTTGGGTGGGGCTTGAATACCGCCGGCATGCTCCCAATAAGCAAGATAATAGGAGTAGGAGGAATATATTCTTTTTCATAGAGATGTTATTCTTGTAAAACTTTTGAACCATAAGGGCTGATGTAGTGAAGATAATACCAGTATGTAGAACGGAAAGAACGTTCCAAAGCTTCTAAATCTTGTGTCTTCCACAAGGTATAATACTGTGCAAAACTCTCTTCTGTTTCCGGAGATATGGAGAAGCCCAAGGAGGTTACTTTCTCTTTTCCTGCTTGTAAGGCATAGATGTGCAGTGCCTCTTCGAAAATACGTGGTAGTCTGTCATAGTGGTCTTTTATAAGTGGTAAAAAGCTTACGAATTTTTCTATATGATTACTCAGTAGGAGATGACACAAAAGATATTCCAGAGCCATTCTGTTGGTAGGATCGTAGGTGAGAATTTGCTGTAGTTCGGGTCCTATGTTCAGTATATTGGAGAACCGGGCAGGTTTCGTAGGGGCATTCTTCAGTGCATAATGAAGATCCGGTACTTTCCCGGTTTTAATTTGTTGCTCTATTTCTACAGCCTCTTTTTGATAGAAAAGGCTTTGTTTAAGGGTGTTCACAAATCGTTGTGCTACCTTAGGACGCTGAAGTAGAATATTGTAGCGAGCCAGATTTTTCAGAACAGGCTCAGTTTCTCCCCAGACTACCATAGACTCAAATGCCCATCTATGCGCTTCATTGATATGTCCTATGGATTCGTACACATAGTGCCCAAATTCACATTCTCTACTGTTGCTTGTCCAGGGTAAATACAGTCCTCTTACTCCCAAAACCTGCGGATAGTCCAATAGATGGTGTACCAATTCTCCCTTGTGGTAGAGTGCCAGAAGGTGAAAATAATTGATGAGCTGATTGTTTCTTCCTGCATCTTGATAGCGAGTGGTATAATAGAGCACTTTGTCCCAATCTTTGCTTTGTACAGCCTCTGTAGTTTGTAGCATAGTTCGCTCAGAGAAATTATAATGGCTCAAAAAATAGAAATATCCTCCTGTGGCAAATATCGTAGCCATAGAAAGTGAGAAAATAAGCTTCCATTTGGTCGTTATGTTTTTCCCTTTTATGGGTAGGATAGCTTTTTTCAGCGGAGTGAGGATCAGACTTGCACTACAGAGGAGCAGGAATATCCCTACTATGAGTGTCAGTTCATTTCCAGCCTCTTTGGTGTAAAGGAATGCCCATAATGAGGGAAGGATAGAGAGCTGTAAGACATCGTATAAACCTGTCAGTTTTTTGATCAAGTATTGTGTAAGTAGATAATAAGAGGCGGTGAGTAGAGCAAGCAGTACCGACCCTAATGCAGGATAGTAAAAAAACTGGATAAGGAAATTGGTGAGATAACGTAAGATACCTTCCGAGCTTACAATGTGATGATAATACGCCTTTGTATAAAGGAATAGATGGTGTTGCTCATGATAAAAAAGAATGTGCGAGAGGGAGCTTTGGTAAGCTGAGAAATATACCACACATAACACCAAGAAGAGGCAGAATGAAAGCTTTTTCATACTACAAAGAAAGAAAATAAGGTGAATACCACCAATATATGCGGGGGTATTCACCTTGAGATTTTTTTATATAGGTTATTGTGGGTAACCCGGGTTTTGTGTGAGCTTTTTGTTCAAATCTCTTTCACTTTGTGGAATAGGATAGACATAGTTATGGTCTTCGTACTTGCTACCTGCGAGTTTCAATCGTTTCCCTTGATAGAGGATACAGATTTTTCCATCGTCTCCGGGCAATGCTTTATCAGAATTTACAAGCTCGTAAGACAATCCTTCAAAAGGCGCATTGAGTACGGTCTTTGCGATGTCCCATCTACGAATATCCCATTGTCTGTGTCCGCCTTCCATAGCCAATTCCACACGACGCTCATTCCAAATACGTTTACGGAAGTCATCTTGTGTAGCGCAGTAAGTAGGTAGTGCGGCATTGGTCTTTTGGAGAGGAGGCATACCTACACGTGAGCGTACTTTGTTTACAGCTTCAAAGGCTTTATCGTCCAATGGAGAAGTTTCATTGAGGGCTTCTGCATAAGTAAGCAAGACTTCGGCATAACGGATAATGACGGCATCTTTGCCCATATTCCAACCTTGTTTTTCCGGGTGGATAGCAGGGTCTAACCATTTTTGTTGGTAGTAACCGGTAGCTGTGGCATCTCCGTGTTGTGCGATACCTGTAGGTGCGCAAGATTTAAGAGGAGAAACCTTGATGGTTACACCATACATTACTTCGCCATCATGTAGTACATTCACTTCCAAGCGTGGGTCTCGGTTGGCGAATGGGTTTTTGGGGTCGTACACTTTAGACTTAGCAATAGGTGCTCCGTGAATATCTTCAAACGCATCTACAAGGCTTTGAGTAGGGTTGATACCTCCCCAGCCCAAAGTAGGGAAGCATTCCCAACCTATGAGGTAGCGTGATCTGTCGTTTGCTTTGTACTGACGTGCCAAAATCACTTCTTCGCAATTTTCTGTTTTTTCCCAGAAGAGTTCTGCATACTTTCCTGTGTTTTCTTTGTCATACAAGTCGTAAACAGAAGAATCTATCACTTTCTTGGCAGCATCTGCGGCTGTAGCCCATTCTTTATAGTAGAGGGCTGCACGTGCTTTGAGAGCGAGAGCGGCACCTTTGGTAATACGTCCATCGTTACTTCCTGTCCATTTTTCCGGTAAGAAAGCGATGGCTTTGTCCAAGTCTGCCATTACATGCTTATAGACTTCTGCACGTGGTGTGCGTTCTATTTGTTTTTGGTCTTTCAGTTCCAGTGGAGATTCTGTATAAGGCACATCGCCGAAATTACGGATCAACTGGAAGTAGAGCATAGCACGGAAGAAATGCGCTTGTCCCAAGACTTTGTTTTTCTCTGCTTCAGGATAGTTTGAGATATTTCCTATTTTCGTAAATACCAAGTTGGCACGACGGATACCACCGTATAGATCTTTCCAGCCGAAATCTCCCGGGTCATACACTCCACGTGAGATATTACCGGCAGCCCATTTTATACCATGTACAGCATCGTCCGAGTTGATGGCGTCGTCTACTTCTTCATCGGGGAGTGTGTTGTACAGGTCTGTTACAGCATCTTCTGCATCGGCAGGTTTTTTCCAAAAAGAGCCATCGGATAGCTCATCAAGCGGGTAACGATCCATATCTACGCAAGAAGTGGTCGCTACTGTAAGGAGAAATCCTCCTATGATATATAATAATTTTCTTTTCATATTGCAGTTCATTAGAATGTGAGTTTAAGTCCTAAAGATACTTTCTTTACATTGGAGTAGAAACCACCGCGAGTGTCCGAAGGTGATTCCGGATCCAATCCGTCCAATCCGGAGAAAGTCAAGAGGTTTTCTCCGGAGAAGAAAACTCTGGCTTTTTCTATACCATATTTGTTCACGAAAGCCTTAGGCAAGTTGTAACCCAATGTGAGGTTTTTAAGACGTACATAAGATGCATCTTCCACCCAGAAAGAAGACGTTGTAAAGTTGTCTTGGAAGTTGCGTGTAAGACGTGGGTAGCTGGCATTGTGGTTTTCCGGTGTCCAGCGATCCAAGTGTCTTTCCAATACCTTACCGCTGTTGAAGAAAGCATAAGCAGCTTCTCCTGTGTAGTAAGCATCTACATCGAATGCACCTTGCCAAAGCATAGATAAATCAAAGTTTTTGTAAGTGATACCTATGTTCAAACCTGCTGTCCAACTTGGGAAATTCTTACCTATCACCTGTCGGTCTGCGGCAGTGATTTTTTTATCATCATTGGTATCCAAGTACTTGATATCTCCCAATTTTTCTTTACCTGTTCTCTTGGGATAGCTTTTCAGCTCTTCTTCCGTGTTGAAATATCCATTGGCTACATATCCATAGAAAGAGCCGATAGGATACCCTTCCAAGAACCAGAATTTATTGTTATTAGGATCTTCTCCTTCTGTATCTTGCATATTGGTGATGCGGTTCTTTACGTACGCCACATTGAAGTTAATGTTATAACTCCAGTCGCTATTGATGCGGTTATTGTGGAATATACTGAGGTCAAAACCTGTATTTTCTACATTTCCTGCATTTTGTGGAGGTGCGCTCATACCGATGATACCTTCTATAGGTAGGTTAAGGAGCATACCATCTGTTTTTTTCTTATAAACAGCAAGTTCAAACCCCAAACGGTTATCCAAAACACCGGCTTCCAAACCTAATTCGTAATTGGTTACGGTAGCCCATTTGAGTCGGGTGTTTACATAACGTGATTCGTAAACTGTAGAGTAAAGTGAATTGTTGAGCATAGTGCTACCATAAGCATAGGTAGCTACAGAAGGATAGAGAGCGTTTATCTCCTCATTACCTGTTTTTCCCCAGCCTAAGCGGAGTTTAAGATTGTTTACCCAAGGCATACTTTCTTTCAGGAAGGCTTCTTCGGAAATACGCCAAGCTGCAGAAACAGCAGGGAATACGCCCCAACGATTTTCTTTGGGGAAGCGTGAAGAGGCATCTGCACGGAGGTTAAATTCAAAGAGATATTTACTCAAGTAATCGTATTGGAAACGACCGAAGTAAGAACGGCGTGCCAATTCATTTCCTCCATCGGAATTTTTCTGTGAGGAAGCGTCCAATGTGTTGAGGGATTCCGGTAACGCATCGTTTCCTCCTCCTTTACGGCTTGTAGTAGTATACCGATAGGTGTATAGAACTTCTTCAAAACCGGCTAAGGCTGTTATAGAATGATTACCGAAGCTCTTGATGTAGTTTGCCAAGAGCTGTGTAGTATACCAGTTGTAGTTATAATAGTTATGTTCACCTTCGCGTGGACCGGAATTGTAAGTATCGTAGCTGAAGTCTTTTCTGAATTTGCGTTGGTCGTAAGCATCGTGGCGGAGAGAGTACACTCCCTTCAGTGTAAAGCCCTCAAATGGGTGCAGAATGGCATAACCTGTAGCATTGAGCTGTTGGAAAATCTGCTTGTAAAGTCCTGTTCTTCCTATTTCTGCTACCGGGTTGTCCATACCATTGCGTTTGAAATCTCCTTCTGCATTATAGATACTGAAAGTAGGCGGTATTCTATTCACGTGTTGGAGAATAGACCCGAAATCTACGAAACCATCTTCTTCCGTACCACGTGTAACAGAAGAGTTAAGTCCCAGTGTAAGCCACTTGGAGACCTTGGAATCTATATTCACGCGTCCGTTGTAGCGTTCGTATTCTTTGTCCTTAGAAAGTCCTTGTTGATTGAGATAAGACAGAGATGCCATATAAGTAGTGTTCTCAGAACCTCCGGAGAGTGATAAACTGTGTTGGGTTTCCATAGCACTCTTCTTGAATGTTTCTCCATACCAGTCTGTGTTTGGGTGAGTAAGCGGAGAAGAGCCGTCTCGGTACTTGCGAATATCGTCTTCTGAGAAAGTCAATGGTGCATCCGGGTTTTCATTGAGTGTAGCTTCGTTGTACAGCATAGCATAATCCGCAGAGCCTAAGAATTTGAGACGGGCTGTAGGAGATGTCCAAGCTACAGTTCCCGTATAATTTACGCGTACACGTTCACCCTTTTTCCCTTTCTTTGTAGTGATGAGAATAACCCCATTGGCAGCTTGTACTCCATAGATAGCAGAAGACGCAGCATCTTTCAGTACGGAAAGAGATTCTATGTCCTGTGGGTCTATATTGTTCATACTGCCGGGTACACCATCTACTATGACAAGAGGGGCGGCAGCGTTGATGGAATTCTTACCACGTATAGTGATAGATCCGGATTGGGCTCCCGGTGCTCCGGAAGTTTGTATGGTAGTAACTCCGGGCATAGTTCCTGCCATAGCGGCAGATACACTGGATACAGGACGAGATTCCAGTGATTCGGCATTGATAGAAGCCACAGAACCGGTAAGGTTAGCTTTCTTTTGTACGCCATAACCTACCACCACGACTTCTTCTAGTAGTTGCTGATCTTCTTTCAGGGTAATATTGTATTGAGTTTCCCCTGCTTTTACTGTGAATTGTTGGCTGGCAAATCCAATGAAACTCACCTCTACTATTGCTCCTACCGGAACAGAAAGAGTGAATTTACCATTCATATCTGTGATGGTACCATTGGTACTGCCTTTTTCTGTTACAGATGCGCTGATGACGGGTTCACCCAGCCCGTCTACTACTGTTCCTGTAATTTTTACTTGTTTACTTGCTTGTTCGTTTGTTTGTTTGTTTGTTTGTTTGTTTGTTTGTGGTGTAACAGCGGTCGCTGTGCTGTTACTTGCCATAGCGGTAAGAGGTGGTAAACCTACCATACCTAATGTCAGTGCAATGGCAAGTGGGCGAAAATACCTCATAGAGATGAGGTAAGGTTTTTCTCGTTTGCTCATAAGCGAAGGTTTAGATGTTTGTAATTAGTAAACTGTTATTGGGAACCAAGAGAATGAATTAAAAAATATTAGGGCTATTTCTTAATTTTTTCGTCTTATTCCGAGACAAATATGTTTTATTTTTTCAGATAAACAGAACTTTTTCTCTGTTTTAACAAACACTCTTGTGAAAATGCAGTTTGGGTGCTTTGTAGAGCATCTTTAGAAAATGAAGGTTTTGTAGAAAAAATGTTTCTTGGAGTTCTATCCCCGGTTTAGGCTTTTCTTACTCCTTATTTATATATGAAATAATATAGACCTCAGCCCGTCCACAACTGAGGTCTTACGAAATGGGCAAATCGTTATACTGTGGGGTAGCGTAATTTTTCTCTTTTAGCTTTTGGGAGAATGGTTGTTTTTATATAAAACTTAGTGTAGACGCTGTTTTTTAGTATTCAATCGGATTATAGTAAGCACTCCAACTCTCAGAAACAGGGTGGCTTCCTTTTTCGGAATTATCTATAATCAATACTCGAACACCAATATTCTTAATGAAATGCCCGGCTTTCTTGTACATATTTTCTTCAAACTTTAGCCATTCTTTCTTCGTCGTGTATTTGTATTTCCAATTGTAATTGAGAATTAATGATGGTTCTTGGGATAACCCGATACATTTGAATACGAAATTATTTTGGGTATCCTCTATCTTTAAAATTGCACCGGGCAATCCTTGAAATTTCCAAGGACCAAACCCAACCGGTATATCAGATGTAAACCAAGCGATATAGTCTCTTCCTGCATAATTCAATATCGCTTTTTGGCAATTATATCCCATAATAGTGTCTGTATCATTTTGAATGTTCCAAGCCATTTTAGGAACCTTTTCTTCATAACGAAAAACTTCCTTTACAAATGGAATCCGATTATCCACGATGAATACTTTTTGGGATAGATTTTGTCGTATTTCATATCCTTGCCAACCGATCTCATTGGGTTCAAAATACCCTTTTGTTCTAACTAACGAGTCGTTAAGCTTGTCGTTATCTCTTACGTTCTTACTAAAAAATGAGGTGTATTTTTTCCCAATAAGAAGTAACATATCATCTTCGTTGCTTAATTGCGAGTCATTTTCCGATGCTTTAGTTTGAAAGCGATAAGTTAATGTAAGATAGGTGCTGTCCAATACGTTGTATTTGTTGGGGTTAAGTGATGGCAAGATAAAATCGGGACTATCCATTGTGTATGCCATTTGGACTTGAGCGTTTAGTTTTAAAGAGGCAATAAGAAGAATTGCCAAACTAATTAAAAATTTAGAGTTCATAAGTTATCATTGTAAAATTAGGGTATCTTGATTTTAGCCCCTATCAAAAATGTGCGTCCTCTGAGTCTGATATCACTGACAGAGAGTAGCACATCGTTGTAAATAGCTCTTTGATAGGTCGTTTTGTTAAATAAATTAATGCACTGAAAGTTGAAAGTGATATGCTTTAATTTCCATTCGAGAGAAGTATCAAAGAGATGAGTAAGCTTATCGGAAGAGAAATAGCTATTATAATAGATTTCGCTTTCCACTTTTAGAACAAGAGGATTAGATAAATTTAGCAGAAGGTCATTGCGACTGTTTAGTGTCCAGTAATTATACTGTTTACCTTGATTCTTAATATAAGACTGTGCGAAAGAAACTTTATTATTTGATGAAACTGATAAGTTTTTAAGGGGTTGGGCGGAACCGTTCATTTGGAGTATTAAGAAATTGGTATAGCCGTCATAATTCTTGCCTCCAATCAGATAATTTTGTCGGTTGCGTCCAAGATTAACTATTTCCGATATTTTACTGTTCCATTTATAAAACCCTTTAGAAAGTTCTTGTGTTACCTGAAAAACTTGATAATATTTGGGGTTAGCTATGAGCTGATGGACGATTTTACCATTTTCCGATCTGTAACTATCCGTATACCCATTGCGTAGATCTGCCACAGTGAAGGCTACATTGGCAAAGAGCATATGTAATATATCTTTATAATTGATACTGACTGTTCCTTTTAGGCTTTTATTACGTAGAGGAGCTAAATTTGTTTGGTTGTCAAAGAGAGTGTGATAGTTGATGTAATAGCGATGAGACAATAACTCAAATAAGCTATTGTAATTCTCCTGATAAGAGGCTGTTGCCATCACTTCAAGACGATCGTTGGCTTTGTAATTGATGGAGAGCATTGGATTGATACTCCAATAATGACCGGATAGTATTTCTCTTTTAGGGATTCTTTTATGGTATCCTTTAATACCAATCGGGCAATAGATAAACCATTGCCACGCTTGATTGGGGTGAAAGTAGGATAGGCGAGGAACGGCATAGAAACCATATTGGAACATAGATTCATTGTTATTGTCATTGATTCGTATTCTTTTAATGTTTTCTGTCTGAGTTGTGGCACTCGCTCTTACATCAAAATGTGTATTCCCCACGATGGTTCGATATAATGACAAGGAATGTTCCGTATCAATAGTGTATTGTTCAAATATTTGTTCAATAATTGGGAGTGTGAGAGTTGATTTCGTTGTTTGAAAGGAGAGTTTAGAGGATATATGAGAAAACAAGTGCTTGGCTGGAGTTTGTATTATAGTATTATTGGATATGGCAAACTTTTTGAGACCTAAACTCTGCTGAATCATATCGTTCGTAAGTGTTAAATTTCCATTTGCATAGCTATCATTGAATTGGGTATTAAAAGTATTTTTTAGATACCACCTCTGTGTGTTTATTTTATAGTTGATGCTGCTTGCTATATAATGTCGTCTGTTTTGCAGGTTGTTTTGCTCTTGAAAAATAACCCGTTGATTCTTATCTAAGAAGAAATTTCTATAATCGTTTGATTCTCTTTGCTCGTTATCATAAAGGTAGTTGATATTTAATGACAATACTTTATCTTGACCAACCTTAAATAGCTGATTGATAGAAGTTGAATGGGTGTCATTCAGATAAGACCAAGATCCATTTACGGGAGCTTTATTCGGTAAAACCAAACCTATCCCTCCTTGGGTATTGATATTTGTTGGAGCTTTTATCTCTTGTCTTAGGTCGTTTCCTATATTGTTACTTTTGAGAAAAGATAAGTTCTGATATTTAGCAGCAAACTTCATTATATTAAAGTTTACATTTCTCGCTAGTGGAGAGCCTCCTATCTGTCCGTCTAAAGTAGAAGACCATACACCTTTTGCTCCCTTCTTTAGCCGGATATTAATCGCAGGCTGATCGCTATATTCTTTCCCTCTCAACATTTTTGCCTCTTGATGATGTTGAAGGATTTGTACAGATGCAATATCTTCCGCATTGATATTGTTGGTGGCTATATTGTATCTATCATCAAGCAGATTACTCCCTTCTATATAAAAGTCTTTAATCGACCATTGACCTGTATTTTGCCATCATCATCTACATTGATACCCGGCATTTTTTTTAGAAGATCCTTCAAGACGTGGTCGTTTTTACTAAGGTAAGCTCCTGCAGTGTAGTTAATCGTATCTCCTTTTGTTCTTATTTTTGAGGCTTTGACTACAACCTCTTGCAGTTTTTGAGTTTCTTGCTCAACTTTAAAATCTATTTTTTGTGATTTGTTTTCTATTACTTTTACAATAGTTTTTATGCCCAATCCTTTAATTATAAGACGAATCTGCTTTAGGTCAGGGGAGTTTATGATCAAAGAATAGCAACCGTTGTCATCTACTTGAGTATATGCAAGCGTTTGGTTACCCTGTAGAGGTTTCCCCATTATAAAGATTATATTATCACCGATTGGGCTGACTGAACCTTCTATTTGAACCTGTGCATAAGAGACTCTAAAAACAATAAATATAAAAAATGCTGAGATTAATAGTCGTTTCATAAGCAAATTTCATAATCGTGGCGGTTAAAGATCAAATAAAAAAGCTCAATAGAATTATGTACTCCTATTGAGATATTACAAATGTAAATAAGCTCTTTCTTTTTTGTCAATCCCCATATGGGGGTGTTTGCAGTTTTTCCTTATCTTCGGAGAGAAATTGAAGTTGAAAATCACAATAGCTGAAGAACTATGCGTATAGTATGCCCTAATAATCATTTGTTTTCCGAGATAGAACTTGTGAAAGCATCTTTATCACTTCTCTTTGAGGTTAGCTATATGTCTGCTTATCTGATAGATCTTGAAGAACGAAAATTTTTATACGCTCATACAGATTCTGATTTCTTGCTGGGTGTTACAGCCCCAAAGATGCTTGAAATGGGTGTTGATGAATATTATCTGCAGTATTATTCTACCAAAACATTGTCTTTTCTGAAAAAGGTTTATCTATCTTCTAAGGTACTTTTCAGTAAACTTACTGATGAGTATCGGAATGAATTCCGTGTTGTAGTAAATTTAATGATACAAAAATCAAGCAATACGGCACAATTTATTCAGCACAGAATCATTCCTATACAAATAGGGGACGTTTCTAAATATCCTCGTTATTTGTTTGTTGGTGTTGCTTTGTCATCTAACAGAAACAAACGGAGTGCTATTGCAATTTGTGGTAATATGCCGTTTCAATCAAGATATAAGTTTAACAAGGAAACGTCAGAATGGGATATGATTCCTCCATTTGAGCTAACAGATTCGGAAAAAATATTGCTATCTCTAATGTATGAAGGTCATAATTATAAAGAAATCGCAAAACTGATGTACAAGTCTCAGCAGACAGTCAAGACATACAAAAGAAATTTGTTTAATAAAATGGGAGTTAATTCAACTGCAGAAGCCATTTCTTTTGCATTAACCTATCATTTGTTTTAGTTTTAATCGTCTCTCACCTTTTTGCTTGAAAGCCGAGCTTTTGTTGTTATTGCAAAAGAGAAAAAAGAAAAGCCCGCAGAATAAAATGCAGATAAATAAGTGAAAGCTTTGCAGATAAAATAAGTATCTGTAATTTTGCCACGCTTTATGCACACTGAAAATTTTTAATTAAAACAAAGTAAAAACAAAAAGAAAATGATTGTAGTACCCGTAAAAGAAGGCGAAAACATCGAGAAAGCGCTGAAAAAATTCAAGAGAAAATTTGAAAAAACAGGTGTAGTAAAAGAATTGCGTCGCAGACAACAATTCAATAAGCCATCTGTATTGAATCGCTTGAAGAGAGAACGTGCTGTCTACGTTCAACAGTTGCAACAAAAAGAAGATTAAAAACCGACAAAACTTTTGGGAGATGACAATCTTTTCACTAATTTGCAAGCACCTATATAAATAGGAGGGCTTATGTGGAAAGATACTTTTCTGAAATACCTGCAATACGAACGAAACTACTCCGAAAAGACGATTCTTAGTTATGAGAATGATCTTTCGCAGTTTGAACGGTTTCTTTCCGGTATAGACGAGGAACAAAATCTCTGTATAGCGGATTCGGATTTGATTCGTGCATGGATGGTTTCTCTTATGGAGCAGTCTTATACGGCTACTTCTGTAAATAGGAAATTGAGCTCGCTTCGTTCATTTTATCGTTTCCTGCTTAAAAGAGGTGAAATAAATGCAGATCCTACACAGAAAATAGTAGGACCTAAGAAAAAGAAACCTCTGCCCGTCTTTGTGAAAGAGGCGGATATGGAAAAACTCTTATCTCCGGAGAATTTTGGAGAAGGATTTGAAGATGTAAGGGATCGGCTTATTTTGAACTTGTTTTATTCTACAGGTATGCGCCTGGCAGAATTGATAGGTTTAGATGTGCAGGACGTAGATTTTTCTCTCTCTACACTGAAGGTAACAGGGAAGCGAAATAAACAACGCTTTATTCCTTTCGGGGAGGATTTGAAGGAAGATCTGCAAAAATATGCTCGGCTACGTTCGGAACTGCCTCTTTCTACTACAGCTTGGATAGTAGGAAAAGAAGGAAGTAGAATTTCCAGAACTGCAGTCTACGGAATTGTGAGAAATAATTTATCAAAAGTCGTGTCGCTCAAAAAGCGTAGTCCACATGTCTTAAGGCATACATTTGCTACAACTATGCTGAATAACAATGCAGAATTGGGGGCGGTGAAAGAACTCTTGGGACACTCTACCTTGGCGGCGACAGAGGTATACACTCACACTACTTTTGAGGAATTGAAGAAAATATATGAACAAGCCCACCCGCGGGCATAAAGAAGGAGGTTTATATGGAACTGAAAATTCAATCAATTCATTTTGAGTCTACAGAAAAGTTGGAACTCTTTATCCAAAAGAAAGTGGATAAACTGGAAAAGTTTTGTGATAATGTAAAGAAAACGGAGGTGTCGCTGAAAGTCCTGAAACCGGAAACAGCTATGAATAAGCAGGCTGGAGTGCGGTTGCTGGCAATGAATACGGAAATGTACGCAGAAAAAATAGCGGATACTTTTGAAGAGGCTATAGATGCTTGCTTGGAAGCTTTGGTCAAGCAAATAGAAAAGGCGAAAGCTAAAGTTCAAGCAAAGTAAAAAACTCTTTGAAAAGTTTTGCAGATGAAAAAATAAATCTAACTTTGCACCGCTAAACTATAAACGTGGTGCAAAGCCTGCCTCTTTAGCTCAGTTGGCCAGAGCACGTGATTTGTAATCTCGGGGTCGTTGG
>JALEQJ010000037.1 GCA_022764505.1 Phocaeicola sp.
GTAATCTCTCCTTTCTGTTTGGCAAGTTCTATCACCTCTTTCCATTCAAGGTTCTTTCTTTTCTCATATTCTTGAAACTTCTCTTTCCAATCCGGGTAGTTGTCTTTCAGATACAGGATAAATGACATGAAATTGGCAGAAGTGACGGTTCCTTTTGTCATCATAAAAAATGATTTCATACGGCGACTTATGTTTTCCACACGGCTGTCAATGAAATCCTTTAATGGTGTCAGGCTTGTAGTATCAGGGAGGTCATACCCATTATCACTGAGAAACTCAAATACAAATCTATCAACAACATGCTTGAATATATCCTCCTTATTCTTGAAGTGATGAAACATATTTCCACGAGAAACATTGGTTGCTTCGACCAAGTCAGAGAATGATACTGCAGCATAGCCTTTTTTAAGAAATAGTCTGAACGATTCGTTAAGGATAATATCCCTTTTACTTATACTTTCTTTATCTGTTTGATCTTCCATAATCTCATAATATTGCACTTAAACAGAACGTTTGTTCTGTATTACTAAGCGCAATATTGCGTAATTTATATCAATCTGCCAATTTTCTCGGAGTATTTTTCACTGCAAAAGTTTCATTTTTCTTATTTTGCAATGCAAAAGAGTTGATTCCGGGTATTTTTGCAGGCTTAATAATCAGGCTGAAAATCCCGTTAAATTACTCCCATTAGAATTAGATGTGATTATTTTATGGAAATAAATTTTAGAGTGTTCTTTGAGATATTCAAGAATAAAGAAAGGGAAAGAAACTCGCTCGTTTTCAAGTTGAAACCCTTTTCTTCTTTATTTACTATTATTTCATTGATTATCTGAAATATACAATATTCTAAAATATTTTGCAGGAATAGTGTATTCAAAAAACATATCACAACAATGGACTATGCTGTGAGAAGAAAAAACTTATCTAGGAAGTGGTGGAACTATGTTTTCTATCTCCTCTTCTACCTCGTCTGCCAATGCAGAAAAGAAATCCAATCCCGTAATTTCTTCCACCTTATTGATTGTAACCATATAATTTTCCAATGGTAAAGTATTCTCTTCGTTCGCAAAAATAAAACCTAAACCTATGGGCTGTGTCTTATCTATAAGCACTACCTTATAAAAGAATTGAGGTACTGCCACTTTGTTCTTACCGATGCGAGGTGGTTTATTGGAGCTATAAATAGGACCACAAGCTACATACACTCGTCCATACTTACGTGCCCACTTCCTGCATTTCTCCTCCAGCTTATTCCAATCTCCACCATTGAGCTTTTTATTTTGAGGACAAACATTGCTCAGATAAAAGCTCTCTTCCATAGCTTGTTTATTCCATTTCATATCGCCGGCTGGTGCCATATGCCCACGGTCATAGCCGGAGCCTGAGTAATCTTTATGCTGAACACGTGGAGCAGGCGTTTTGGCATCAGGTAAAAAATAGCCTTTGTATCTGGGTATATTTCCTTGCATACGCTCTTTAGTCAAGACCCAAGCCACCCAATAAGGTGTCTTATAAAACGGACTATAAGAGAGTGTGAAGCCTGTATGCTGAATAATGATCTCTTGTTTTTTCTTATAAGAGTAAGGAATTTCTATCCCTCCCTTGTTTTCTTTCGAGAAAGAAACTACAGGCAGAGATATAAAAAATAGAACAGCAAGAGAGAGTATTAAGCGTTTCATCGGTTACACAAGCTTAAATCTCATTCTCCATACACCATTTTCAAAGCTATGCGTCGTGATTTTGAAAGTCCCGATCTCCGACGTGTTTGAGACGTGCGTACCTACACACAAACATTCATCATAATCTCCTACACGCACTACTCTCACCACCTCCGAAACATTCTCCGGCAGTCTATTTACATCAAATCGCGTTTCTACTTCTTTCAAAGAAAGATAAGCAGTGGTAATAGGCAAATGAGAGGAAATAACCTCATTTACTTTTTGCTCTAAAAGAGCAATTTCTTCGTCTGTAGGAGCTACCTCCAAAGCAAAATCCAATTTACTTTTCTTCCGTTCTATATGAGAAGAGATAGCACGCTTACACCCAAAGAGCCGTACCATCGTGCCATTCACTATATGCTCGCAAGTGTGCATCGGAGGATATTCTTGCTTATTATGATCGTTCAATATAATTTCTTCCATATCAATAAATCTTAATTGGGGAAGAAAGTGGCAGACACTCCTACATCTGTTATTTCTCCTCCCATAGGTGGATTTTCTTTATAGAGTTCTATATGCACTCGTGTCAATTGGGGGAAAGACTCAAAAAGAGAGGTTGCAATACACCAAATCACACGCTCTAAAAGTAATGCAGGAATTTCCATCACTGCTCTTATCACGTCATATACCTGTGCATAGCTGATCGTATAAGCCAACTCGTCTGTAAGAGAGGCTTCGGTATAGTCTACATCTAATGTAAGATTTACAGTATACCAAGCCCCTACTCTCCTCTCTTGTTCTAAAACTCCGTGATAGGCATAAAGACGAATCCCTTTTAAGTGTATTTGGGTATCGGATATTCTCATAGTTTCTTATCAACCGCAACGAGAGGTACCACAAGTCTTACATATCAAACAACCTTCTTGATAAATCAGGGTTTCATTAGAACAATTAGGACACTTCAAGCCCTTTGCTTCTGTACCGTCTTGCACATACTTCTTCAAAGCACGTTCTACCCCATTCTTCCAAGTGTTAATGCTTTCGCTATCCAAAGACAACGAACTTACCAATTTTATAACCTGTTCAATAGGCATTCTCCATCTCAAGACACCGGAAATAAGCTTAGCATAGTTCCAATACTCCTTATTGAAGCGTTCGGAAAGTCCTTCTACGGTCATTTTATAGCCACGCTTATTCTCAAACTGGAAGTCGTATCGCTTATTGCCGTCCTCATCATAATTCTTAATAATACGCCCTGTAGTTACCGATTTAGGGAGTACTATACCTTCTTCATCATCTTGTAATCCTGTGAAAATTTCGTATGGGTGTCCATCTAAAAGCCCAACAAAAGCTACCCATTTCTCCTTATTGTTTTGGAAACGCACCACATCTGCTTCCAAGATACGAGGACGTGCGGTTACTACTTCTGCTTTTTTCAGGAACTCTTCTACTGCCTTGTTGTCTTCTTTCTTCTTTGTGCCTACCAAGACACCTGCACGAGAGCCATCTCTATACACAGTACAGCCTTTGCAACCAGACTTCCAAGCTTCTATATAAAGTTGATTTACGAGTTCTTCGTCTACATCATTTGGTAAATTGATGGTTACACTGATGGAATGATCCACCCATTTCTGTATGCGCCCTTGCATACGTACTTTCATAAGCCAGTCTACATCATTGGAAGTAGCTTTAGAATAAGGAGAGCGAGCTACCAAATCGTCTATTTCTTCTTGCGTATATTGCTTTTCCGTATCCAAGCCTTGTACACGCATCCATTCCAAGAACTTATGATGATATACGATATATTCCTCAAAAGAATCACCTGTTTCGTCTACGAAATCTACACGCACGTTTTGATCATTGGGATTTACCTTTCTTCTGCGTTTATATACGGGCATAAACACGGGTTCTATTCCAGATGTTGTTTGTGTCATCAAGCTGGTTGTTCCTGTAGGAGCTATGGTAAGACAAGCTATATTTCTTCTTCCGTACTGCTTCATTTCTGCATACAATGCGGGATCTGCTTCTGCAATACGGCTAATGAAAGGATTTTTCTTTTCTCTTGCAGCATCGTAAACACTGAATGCACCTCTCTCTTTTGCCAAGTGAACAGAAGAGCGATAAGCTTCTATCGCAATAGTACGATGTACTTTTTCCGAAAATTCTGTAGCCTCTTCTGTACCATAACGCAAACCCAAAGCCGCCAACATATCTCCTTCCGCAGTGATACCTACTCCGGTACGTCTTCCTTGAGAGGTTTTCGTATATATCTTTTCCCACAAGTGCTTCTCTGTACTCTTTATTTCTTCGCTTTCCGGGTCTGCAGCTATCTTTTCTTGAATCTTGGAAATCTTCTCCAGCTCCAAATCAATAATATCGTCCATAATACGTTGAGCCAAACCCACGTGCTGTTTGAAAAGCTCAAAATTAAATCGTGCTTCCGGCGTAAAAGGCTGCTCCACATAAGAGTAGAGATTGATAGCCAACAGTCGGCAGGAATCGTAAGGACAAAGAGGTATTTCTCCACAAGGATTGGTAGATACTGTGCGATAACCTAAGTCTGCATAGCAATCCGGTACAGACTCTTTGATAATAGTATCCCAAAACAACACACCCGGCTCAGCAGACTTCCACGCATTGTGAATTATTTTCTTCCACAGTGCAGTGGCACTTATTTCTTTCGTATAAGTAGGAGAAGCACTATCTATAGGATATTGCTGTATGTAAGGGCTATTTGTCGTTACAGCCTGCATAAATGCATCGTCTATTTTCACAGAGACGTTTGCTCCGGTTACCTTCCCTTCTGTCATTTTAGCGTCTATGAAAGCTTCTGCATCCGGGTGTTTTATACTTACACTGAGCATCAAAGCTCCTCTTCTGCCATCTTGTGCTACTTCTCGTGTAGAATTAGAATATCGTTCCATAAAAGGAACCAAACCTGTAGAAGTCAAAGCCGAGTTCTTTACGGGAGAGCCTTTGGGACGTATATGAGATAAATCGTGTCCTACACCTCCTCTTCTCTTCATAAGCTGTACCTGTTCTTCGTCTATGCGAATAATTGCTCCATAAGAATCTGCGACACCGTCTAATCCCACGACGAAACAGTTGGACAAAGAGGCTATCTGATATTCATTGCCGATACCTGTCATTGGGCTACCTTGAGGAACGATATACTTAAAGCCGTCTAATAGCTCAAAAAGTTGTTCTGCACTCAATGGGTGGGGATAATTCTTTTCCACTCTTGCTAATTCGTTCGCTATTCTCCAGTGCATATCTTCGGGAGATTTCTCATAAAGATTTCCCAAAGAATCTTTTACCGCATACTTATTGACCCAAACACGTGCTGCCAATTCATCTCCTTTGAAATACAGGAGAGAAGCCTCGTAAGCTTCATTATGGCTATAAACTTTACTTTTCACAATGAATACAGATTAAATAATGACAAAACAAGACAATATGCCCTGCTTATAGAGACCACAAAGCTACAGCCCTTACTCCGAAAAGACAATACCTCAAAGGGCTTGTTTAATAAGAAATAATTACGTATCTATAGAGGCATTTCTAATAAATGAAGAAACCGGCAACTCCACAAAGGATTATCAACAAGATAGGATTCACCTTAAAGCGATAGGAAGCTATAAACGTTAAAATAAAGAGGACGATGCTCACTAAAATTTGTGAACTCTCTACACCGAAATTTTGTTCGTTCATCAATACCAAAGCTGCGGCTGCCAATAAGCCTACAACTCCCGGTCGAAGCCCTCTGAACACTTGTTCTACTACAGGGTGCTTGCTATATGCCATAAAAAAGCGACTTATCGCAATCATCAGTATAAACGAAGGAAGTACCACTGCAAACGTAGCTACACAAGAACCTAAAACTCCCATTGCAGGAGACATACCTGCATTCAGTGCCGCAGTATAGCCCACATAAGTTGCAGAGTTGATACCTATAGGACCGGGTGTCATCTGACTAATAGCTACGATGTCTGTAAACTGTGCCGGTGTAAGCCATTCGTGACGTATCACCACTTCACCTTGAATCATAGACAGCATAGCATAGCCACCTCCGAATCCAAATAAACCTATCACAAAAAACACATAAAAAAGAGTCAAAAATAAATCCATATCAGTTCTTCATTTTAGGTTGTATATATTTCCCATAAACAAATCCTCCTACTCCACAAAGAATGATGATGTAGATAGGAGAAACTCCCAGTAACCATATTGCCAAAGCAGAGGCTACAGGTATCCAAACATTATATCTGGAGATTTTGGCAGACTTCGCCATATTGAATGTAGGAGCGGCTATAAGTGCAACTACTCCGGGTCGTATACCTTTAAATATACGTTGCACCACTTCGTTATCTTGAAATTGCTGAAAGAACAAGGCGATAGTGAGAATTATCAGAAAAGAAGGAAGAGTGGCTCCCAATGCCAACCAAAATGCCCCCCAAAACTTGCGCAGCTTATAACCTATGAAGATTGAGATATTGACCGCAAATACACCCGGCGCACTCTGTGCTATCGCCACTAAGTCCAAAAATTCTTCCTTTGTAATCCAGCCTCTTTTGTTCACTATTTCTGCCTCTATAATAGGTATCATAGCATAGCCTCCACCTATTGTAAAAGCTCCTATACGGAAGAAAATCAAAAAAGCTTTAAGGTAAAAAAGCATAGTAATCGTATTTGTTGAATTATCTTTTGAACATTCTGTCCATCATTCGCTTATCGTCTTTCTCTTTGAGGCTTTCCCGCTTATCGTATTGTTTCTTACCCTTCGCTAAAGCCAAAACCAATTTCGCTAAACCGTGGTCATTGATGAATAAACGTATAGGAACTATCGTAAAACCTGTTTCCTTTGTTCCTCTTTCCAGTTTTTTAAGCTCTTTCTTTTGCAGCAAGAGCTTTCTATCCCTGCGCACTATATGATTATTGTAAGAGCCATAAAAATACTCTGCTATGTGCATATTTTTCACCCAAAGCTCGCCTTTAGAGAAGAAACAATAAGTATCTACAAGGCTCGCCTTTCCTAAGCGAATAGACTTTATTTCGGTTCCTGTAAGCACTATGCCTGCTGTGAACGTATCTATAAACTCGTAATCGAAAGAAGCACGCTTGTTTTTTATATTGATAGCACTCGTAGTTGTCTTTTTCATTTTGGCATCAATTCTGATAAATAATTAAATAATCCTTGTATCGCCATAGGCAGTATCACCACAAAAATGAAACATACGGTAGCAAACAAGAATTTTTGAATATAAGTTTTCAGAGGGAAAAACAGTTTCATTCCCTTTTCTACAGATGTACACATAAAGGCAATAAATATAGCTCTCAATAAGAGGGAGACCCAACTATACTTATCTAAAAAAATCACAGTACGACAAAACTCTGTTACTACAGCATAAGTCATCATATAAGCAGCAAAGACTTCTATCTCCGACTTCCACGTATGAGCGGGTAGAAAGATCTGAAGTAATTTTTTCAGTACCCAGATCATCAAGAAATAGGACAGGAACAGACTGATAGTTACCATAAAAACTTTCATCAATACGGCAGACAAATGAGATCGTTCAAAATTCTCAAGAAACAGTCCATACAGTATAGCCCACAGAGCATAAATAGAAATCCAAGGGTAAAGATGTCCCATCAGTGCTTCTTCTCTACTCTGTCCCTGTACTTTCTTCCAAAAAGAAAAAGGACGAGCTACCAACTCATATACACCTAAAAATTGTTTCATATTATGATGTCATCTATTTTGTTTGTAAAGCAAGAAAAAAGAAGATACCCGCAGCTACTAATAGGAGCCCTAATAAAGCATAATACCATCTGGCTTTATCTCTCCCCACAGTACCTACGATCATCTTCGCGTTTTGGGAAAGGAAAAACCAATCCCAATTACAAAGACAAGCTATGATAATAAAGCTACCTAAGAGTACAAATACCGCTTGTAATATATAGTGTCCTATCATTTATTTATGAATTGCCTATTCTTATCAGCCTGCCTTCTTCTACCTCTTCTATATACACCGGAACAGCATCTGTAGGTAACAAGTCTTCTATCAGTTCCGGCCATTCTATGAAACAGAGTGCGCCACTATAGAAATAGTCCTCGTAACCCATATCGTACACTTCTTCCAGTTTCTTGATTCTATAAAAATCAAAATGATAAATCAGCTCTGCTGTCTCTCCGGCTCTGTATTCATTGACTATGGCAAAGGTGGGAGAATTGATAACATCTATTACTCCCAAAACTTCGCAAACCGCTTTTATGAAGGTAGTCTTACCGGCACCCATTTTCCCATAAAAAGCAAAAACTGTCCGGTCGCCCATAGCCTTTACAAATTCTTTCGCTACGCTGTGTATCTCTTCTATGTTCTTTAATTGTAATTCCATACCTTGATTTTGAAAAAACAAAAGTACAATAATAACTCCTTTTTCTCTCCGATGCTACCCCGAAAACTTTTTCTATGTATGAGAATATTCTCATTTTATTTTTTTTACAGGAGAGCCATCACATAGCATCATTTTATTTTATAATTTGCAAACAATAAAACTAAGACTTTAAGTAAATACAATCATTCACAACTCCCCAGCCAGGAGCAAGACATAATGATAAATCAACTTAAATTTAAATCATATTGAGGCTAAAGGATTCAATAATTCTAGAAGAGCTATGACTTTTTATCAAGTCATTACAACAAACCATCTAATAACACCATTTTTAATACTTGAATTTATGAAAAAGAAAAAAACATTCGCTTTGGCATTTATTACTAATATTACATTCCTTTCTTGTAATAAAATAACGGACACAACCTCTTTAGAAAAACTCTAACATTATGGAAAGAAAGCAAATAACAAAGCTCAACCTCGGCATTAGGGTGCAACTATTCTTCTTGCTATTTAGTTTACTACCGATTTCTCAAATGACAGCCCAAGAATACCGCAATTCTCAAGAAGAATATACGCTATCTAAGTCAAAACTATTATGGAAAGATGCTTTTCTTGGAGTTACAGCAGAAGTTTCTATCAATCACATAGGAGTAAATCTTCTTTCGTCTAAAGTATTCTCTCAAGAAAAAGTAGCTGCTCCCCAAATAGGGTATAGAGTACAATTGGGGCTTATATTGGATAAACAATCCAATTCTCCCATTACTTTATTAGTAGGATACAGTAAAGCAAAAAACAGAGACAATGATACAAAAGCTGTACTTTCTTCTACTGCTTTATTGGACTTAGGGCTTGAATATCCCGTATGGAAATTATTCAAGAGGCAAAAACATAAAATGAGCATAGATTTAGCAGCTTTTGCCTCTCATTGTAAAGTTGTTTATGTCAATGCAGAAGATGTAAAGAGATGGGGTATAGCCGGTAGACTTTCTCTTTCCTATAGTCATAAATTTAATAATGGATTCAGTATAGGTTGCAGGTTATATGACCATTTGGGAAGATATTTCGGAAGAAAATCAGATACAGAAAGAATACTTTTTTCTTCTGTAAATGAAATAGGGCTTGCACTTAATTTTTCTTTCTGATAGATATATAATAAGTAATCAAGAGGGCTCATTTCCTATTTCAGGGAGTGAGCTCTCTTTATCTATAGTAACTTTATCTACGATTTTTACTACATCAATGATTACGCATAGATACATACGAATATGCCATATTCTATTATTACCACTTCTATTCCGTACCACGGTTTATATAAACTTCGGTACGAAACATATAAACTTGCAAGGAAATTTATATAAACTATGATGCAAGTTTAGACTTTCTCGTAGGTAGCTATAGAAAATAGAAACAATACTTAGTCGTCTTCTCTATAGAAGTACAGAAGTGCGTGCCGTGCTATAAAGTCTGCGTGTTGCTTCACTATGTCGTTATCTGTTGTTTGTGGGAAACAGGCATCGGGCAATAAATCGTTCCCAACAAGGTATTTCAGTAAATCCGGCGCACAGAGATAGGGCTTAGTCAGCAGTAAAAAGGCGTGTTGCTCTGCCCACGCTTTATCATAGAGTTCATTTGAAGAGGTGTATATGGCTTCGCAAATATCCGCTTTCAGCAGAATACCTTTCTCCGGGTGCTGGAGCAAAACAAAATTTTTATTATTCTTCAAGTGTGAAAAAATTCCTTCCTCTCCTTCCTTTGTTTTCCATTCACACACGGTATGAAAAAAATGCTGAAGTGCTTCATAGCTATCCAGACAAAGAAGGTGTTCTCCGTATAGTTGTAAACACCTATCATAGTAGTGTCTGTTCTTGATACGCATTTCTTCTGTCCGTTCCTCTGTTTTCTGCAGTCGGATATTGGGTAGCATCTGCCAGTTGTTATCGGAGGATAAAATCCCTATCCACTCGTAAAGAAACAAAGCAAGAGGTCCTGTAGGCATCATATACATATCTTGCGCTGTATATTGACCATTGTATGCCCACATAGATGGAGCCGTAAGATAAGTACCTTGATGCAACCACCACAGTTTCTCTTCTGCCACATTTATATCTGTAGGGCAAAGAGAGAAATAGGCAGAAAGTGCCGTATTTTCCGGAAGTTCTTCGTAGGCTCTCTCCACCACAGGATACCAAAGCTCTGCTTGTTTGAGAATGGTTTCATTCAATGGATAAGGAACGGTGTCATTCTCTGCTCCTTTGTAGGAATAATGCCAAACAAGAAATGCCAGATCTTGTTTATTAGGCTCTCCTACAGTATATTCCTCCGTTACTTCATAGAAAGGTAAATACTTGCCATACATTCTTTTATGCGTTTTCACCCAACTCTCCCAAAGTCCTAAACCCGAAATTAAATCTTCTATATAAGCTACTACAGCTATTGCTATCTTTTCTTCCAACTTAGGAGAGAGAGAAGTCAGTATGGAAGTGGCCAATAATTCATCGGCTACACGGAGAAAATCATTTGTTTGATTTACACAGCCTTTAGGGTGTATCATTGCCCATTGTCGGGGAGTTATTTTCTTTTTCATCATATCGTCTTCTTTAGAATGAACAAATATACCTTTTCCAAAGAGAATAAAAAAGACAGTTGCACAATACCTATGGCATTGTTCTTATACACATACATAGGCAGGGTTCTGCGTTTCACTCCGAACACCTGCCCTACCAACGGCAAATCCCCGATGGGGATTTCTTGCTCAAACGTAGTATAATAGATTATATACTCGTAAACAACTCAAATTTGAGCAGTCATGATGGTAGTAGCTCATTTCAACAAACGCTGTAAGCGTTGTGCTGTTGGTAGAGCTTTCATTTATGTTTACTTCCATTGAATAGGTGAGGTAATTCCTATCAATCCTCGCAAAATAACGCCATCGGCGTTATGCTTTTGTCAGGGCAGGGTTAGAAACGAAGTGGATAACCCTGCCTATATGTATCTCACCATCATCAACCCCATAGGGGTTGTGCGAAGACTAAGGAAGAAGAGGATTAGCCATAGTATCAAGAAATTTCATTTCCACAAACGCATCAAAACACTCATACCTATTAATAGGTAATCCCTCCATTCATCGCCAAAACAAATACCCATTTTTAGGTATTGGTAAGAGAAACGTACCTCTGTACATTTGCAGCCCAATAAAAAATACAATACAACTATAATTATAATGAATAAGTTCAGAATTTTATCTGTATTTACCATAGGATTGTTTACGACAAGCCTATCCTTTGCACAGAAAAATATTACGGGAAAAGTCTTAGACAAAGAAACGGGAGAAGCACTTATCGGTGTACATCTATTTACCCCAAAAGGAGAGTCTACTATCACAGATATAGACGGGAATTATCGTCTTACCGTTCTTCCCAATGATACGCTCAAAGTTTCCTATATAGGTTACGAAACGCTAAGTATTCCTTTCGGGAAACTGCAATCACGTATGAACATACAGCTCATACCCGGCATTATGCTGAAAGAAGTAACGGTTACTGCCAGTATAGCCAGTGCACGCAGTAGCAAATCCATAGGAGCAGATGTAGCACGTGTCAATGCTGCACAACTCTTGGAAAAGGGACAAGCCAATAACCTGAGCGAAATGCTCGATGGACGTGTAAGTGGTGTACAGCTCTACCAGTCCAACGGGAAAGTAGGTATGCCTATTCGCTTCAATATGAGAAGCGGTGCTACTCTCAGTATGGACAGAGATCCTATTATCTATGTAGATGGGGTACGATATAACAACTCACACACATCGGATATCAACAGCTCACAAGATGCGTTGAGCGCATTGAACGATTTACCGATGGAAGATATAGCCGGCATAGACATCATAAAAGGTCCTGCCGCTGCCGCTTCTTATGGTGCAGAAGCTGCCAATGGAGTAATAGTCATCACCACCAAAAGGCAACAAGGAAAAGAACAAGGCAAACTCAATGCCGGTGTAAAATTCACACAAGGTTTCAGTCAGTTGGCACGCAAGTATAACCAGTTTGTAAACAACGAGGACTTGAACAATTTTTTCGTTACAGGACATCAAACCAATCTGTTTGCCAATGTTTCCAAGTCTTTCAGTCCGGGAAATAGAATTTATTTCTCCATCAACGAAAGCCAAAATACAGGGATCGTGCCGGGGAACAAAGACAAAAGACACCATCTACGTACAGCCTACGACCTCAGACAAGATCGCTTCTTTATGAATCTATCCGTAGCTTATACCAATGGTTCTATCAGCCTGCCACAAACAGCACAAGGAAGAAACGATGCCATTTGGAATCTTATGCGTACCCAAGAACCTTGGCAATATGTTTCTGAGCGTACTTGGAGAGCACAGAAATGGTCTTACGACAATGATCGCATCATCGGTGCTATAAAGATGGGATACACACTGCCGTATGAAATAAAACTGGAAACACAATTAGGAATAGACCTCAATTTCATTAAAGGCGTTTATCGTCTGCCTTATGGCTATTTATTAGGTGCCAATGATCAAGGTATCAAAAATATCAGTCAAAGAAGAAATGCCAACTTGAATTGGGACTGGAAAATCTCCAAACAGTTTGATTTGGGGAACAAGTGGAAAGCTACAGCCACCTTGCTTTCCCAGATAGTACGCAGGTATGAGACGGTGCACAGAATAGAGAGTTCTATGTTCAATGGCGATGTGGACAATGTCTCTGCCGCCACCAAACAAACCACTTACGAAAACGATTTTGAACAACGCACGTGGGGCGTATATGCAGAAACATTTTTCAATTATGATAACCGTTTCTTCATCAATGCCGGACTGCGCAGAGATGCGTCCAACCTCATCGGAGCCAATGTAGCAAGCATCTATTACCCTTCTTTAAGTCTTTCCTACAATGTAGGAAACTGGAAGCTACGCACTGCTTACGGAGAATCCGGTAGACTTCCCTACCCTACAGATGCTCGCACAGCTTACATTATGAGTGGTACATCTGCTTATGGAGCTATTGTAAAGCCCTCCACAAAAGGTAACCCAAACATTCGTCCGGAAAGAATGAGAGAATGGGAAGCAGGTATGGATCTCCATACAAAAAAGCACCAACTCAGCCTTACAGCGTACGCACAATTTACTACAGATGCTATCATCTATGTACCCTTGCTCTCGTCCAATGGCTGGGTAGGAAACGAACCAAGAAATATAGGAAAGGTAAGAGGATTCGGTGCAGAAATGAGTTGGAACTGGAATATTTGGAAAAGCCTATCGGAAAAGACTGCCGTAAACTTCTTCGCCACTGTAAACTATCAGACCAATAAGGTAACAGATACAGGAGGACAAACCATAGAAAACCTGCCCAATGTAATCCGAAAAGGAGAACCTGCATACGCTTTCTTTTACAAAGAAGTAACAGGAGCAGATTATGATAAAAACGGTAAGTACAAAGGAGCTAAGGAAAGCGATGAGTACCATTACTTAGGAAAGCCTTTCCCAGATGTCAATGGTGCATTCGGATTTGACGTGCGTTTCTTGAGAGATTGGACATTCAGCACAAAGTTCAGCTATGCCATAGGGGCATCTGTGTACAATCAGACTATGTACAATGTAGCAGGGCTTGGAGACAACTACAAGAAGCGTGAAGACTTGAAAAAAGCATTAGCACTACAAACCATAGGCAGTACGGAATACATCGCAATAGCAGAAAAATTAGCTTTGACAGAAAGACGTAGAGCCAATTTTATAGAAAATGCAGATTTCTTGCGTATGAGTTCGCTCTCTTTATCTTACGATGCCTCTTCCTTATTGCGTAAGCAAACCAATGGATTTATCAAAGGAGGACGTATACAGTTTACTGCACAAAATCTCTTCCTCCTCACCAATTATAGTGGTATAGAACCACAAGTAGAAGCCAATGGAGGTACCAGACAAACACGTGGTATAGGTAGTTTATCCAGAGATATTACCAATACGCCTTCTCCACGCACTTTCACCTTCACCCTTTCTTGCGATTTTTAATTTAACGCATTACTCAAAGAACAATGAAAAGAACAATATACAATGCAATCCTGTGTACAGGATTACTGCTTACCACCGGTTGCGATAGTTGGATAGACAATGCCGGTACTCCCAAAGAAACTCTTGATAGAAAAGAGCTGAATAAGCCTGCTATGCTGGCTATAGTACGCGGAAAGAACATAGAAGATGGCGCACTCACAGCCTATGTGAAAACAGTAGCAGGAGAAGTAACCTCTGCTACAAACTTGGCTTTGGGAGCTATGGTAGACGAAGTTGATCCAACCAAAGTACCCAACAATATTCTTTATAAAGAGCTACACGAAGACATAGTACGCCCCAATAGCACTGCTACAGCTGTTTGGAATGCACAACACAATTTGTTGGCGCGTGCAGAAGAGCTTTTAGAAATAGAAAAGACACTCACAGAAGATGGAACTTATCAACTTCCTGCTGTACGTGCTTATGCTCAGTACACAGGGCATTTGTTTATAGGATATGCTTACACGCTATTGGCGAACAGTTTCTCAGATGAAACTGCCACAGCAGGAAAAGTGCGCATCAAAGATCAATGGTATAGCCACAAAGAACTTTACAAACAAGCCGAAGAACAATATAAAAAGGCTATAGAGAGTGCAGAGAACAAAGCACTCGCAGAAATAGGTGGAGCTTTCCAAGCAGAAACTGCTCAACGCACGGCATACGCTTTACTCGTGAAATTATATCTGCAAACAGAAAATTACACCCAAGCGGCTCAGCTTTGGCAGAAAGCCTACAAGAAGAATGACGCATTCGCTATTCTTTATAATTCCAAAGGAGCAGACAACGGATTGTATGCCATCATTGGAGAATATGCCAGAGATGCAGAGGTTTCTTCTTCTTTGGTTGGTTCGCTTCGCAATACAGCCGAAGAAAAAGCCGTACCAACCCAAATAAACAAAGATAAAAACAGATACTTGGCTTCCTTGAATAGATACAGCCCACTTATTATCACAGACGATACAGAGCTGCTACTTATCCAAGCCGAACTCATCTTGAGAGGAAAACTCGCAGGAGATGCCCTTCTGTCTATAAATGAAGTCATAGGAAAATACCACGAAGGTAGTAAAGCGACCTCAACGCCCACACTCCGGGAAATATCACACCTAAGACGTGTCTACTTGGCATTCCGTGGCTGTAGAATCACAGATTATAGACGTGGACTCATCACGACAGCAGAAAAAAACATTTGGGATACACGCAAGAACAAGTGGATACCACTACCCGAATTGGAATTAAAATAAGTTTTAATAGACCTTTATACGAACACTATTGGGGCGAGGAAGTTTGGGAAACCGATTCCTCGCCCTTATTATATGCTACAGAGCATAAATCCCCTTTTCTTTATTACACACATAAAAACATAGAAATGGCGTAGTATCACATTCCCTTCAAGGTATCGGATTACATAATACAAGACTCTCTGCGTTATCATATGACTACACTCCCACTTTCGGAGTAAAGCATAGTCATTTGCAAGAACAAGCTCTCGTATCCCTCGCTATCAATGCTTTGCACTTATCATACTTTCTTGACTTAGCAACTATTCGGCATATTACAAACAATCTGCGAACCGCAAACAAAACAAAAAAAAAAAAAACTTAATTAACCACAAAACACAAAGTGATAGTAGTGTGCTATAAATATCTACTTTTGTCGGACATATTTTTCTAAATATCACAAAACAGAACCATCTATATAAAACCTAAAATCCGCAAGCAATCTCAATGGCAATCTCAATTGCAGTAAAGAGCTTGAACACTATGCATCATGATAGTATGAGCGTGAATTTTGTCCGATTTGTGCATACCTTCCCCTTA
>JALEQJ010000050.1 GCA_022764505.1 Phocaeicola sp.
TACAATACGCCTTCTCCTACTCCGGGTGTGTAATAATTTACATTCTGCGCATTCAAGACGGTGCATAAACCGATGAATAAAGCAGCTACAAAGGTTTTTCTCATATATGAGATGTTCTTTTTTGAGGTATCAATGCTTGCCACGCCTGTGGAATAGCTTCTACAATATCTCCGGCGGTCATACCAATTTCTCCTTTTTGGTACGATGCTATATCTCCTGCTAATCCGTGCAGATATACACCTATTTTGCAGGTATCTAAGGGACTATATCCTTGTGCTAATAATGAGGTAAGTATGCCGGTAAGTACATCTCCACTGCCTCCTACTGCCATACCCGGATTTCCCGAAGTATTGAAGAAACAATCACCTTCCGGTGTTACGATAGCTGTCCAAGCACCTTTCAGCACGATATAAATTTTATGCTCCGTCGCCAAAGATTTAGCTTTATTCAGTCGCTCAAAGGTATTGCTGCAATCACCCACCAAGCGTTCAAACTCTCCTAAGTGTGGAGTCAAGATGCTGTTTTGAGGAATTTTCTTTAAGAGTGCAGGATGTTTGCTGCAAATATTGAGTGCATCGGCATCTATGACCAGAGGCATATCACTTTGTGAAAATACTTGTCCGATAGCTGTAGCCGTAAGTACATCTGTTCCCAAGCCCGGTCCTATACCTACGGCATCGTAGGTCGTAGTTTCTATGGGATAGGTAAAAAGAGCTTCGTGAATATCTACGCTTACTACAGCCTCCGGTACTGCTGTTTGCAAGATAACTACATTCTTCTGTGGAGCGTGTACGGTAACCAGTCCGGTGCCGGCACGCATAGCTGCTCTTGCAGCCAATACAGCGCAACCACCCATACCATAAGAACCCGCAATGAGCAGAGTATGTCCGAACTCTCCTTTGTGTGCAAAACGTTTCCTCGGTTTGATGAGTGGAATCAAATCTTCTTGCTCAATAATATAATAAGGTGAGGCTGTTTTTTCTGTGAATGTCTTACTGATTCCTGCGTCTAATACCACCCATTCGCCTATATATTCTTCGTTTTCCGAGAAGAGAAAAGCCAGTTTGGGACTATGCACGGTGAGTGTAAGATTTGCACGCACTACATATTGTCGTTTGATAGTGCTGTTGTCTTCCCCCATTAAGCCCGAAGGTATGTCTATTGCTACTACTTGGGCAGGAGAAGCATTGATAAGAGAGACTACGGCGGCGAAACCTCCTTCCAAACTGCGATTGAGTCCTATACCAAACAATCCGTCTATCACTACATCTTGTTCTGTGAGGGTAGGTGTCTTGAAAGAGGAGGTTACCTCTGTATAATTGAGGCAACCCACCTCTTGCAGTCTTCTTGCATTCGTAGCTGTTTCTTCGCTTATTTTCCCATAAGGATTGAAGAGAAAAACCTCTACCTCGTAACCACGCATATAGAGCATACGTGCTATAGCAAGCGCATCTCCTCCATTATTGCCGGCTCCTGCAAAACACACCATACGATATTCGCTACTCCACCTGCGGATTATTTCTTCGGTCATCAGTGTGGCGGCTTTTTCCATAAGGTCTATAGAAGCAATGCCTTCTTGCGAGATGGTGTATTGGTCTGCTGCTTGCTGTTGTTTACAAGTAAGAATCTTTTTCATCTTCTCATTCTTATGTTGCTACAATCTGTGTGGTTTATTTAGGATACAGGAGTGATGGTATAACCTGCTGCTTTAAGAAGGGTAAGCACTCCTTTTTCTCCCAATAAGTGTCCTGCACCTACAGCAAAGAACGTAGATTTTTCTTGCATAATTTGTGGCATTACCTTTATCCACGCAAGATTTCTATTGTCTATGAGGTTTGCACGCTCTTCTGGAGTTTGGTCGCATTCGTTACCGAGTTTCATTTCTATAGCTTCGTGAGTCTTTTCCAAATTTTGTGCGGCATAAGCATTCAATAAGCTGACCAAAGTTTCTTCTTGTATAGTGGCATTGTCTACGAAGCACATAAGTTGTACAATCTGGCGTTCTATGGGTGCGCCATACAATACACGGACTTGGAAGTCTACGGTTTCAAATCCTCCTACAGGTTTATTTTGTTCTTTGGCTTTCTTTTGGAAATAAGCATCAAACAAGTTTTGTGGATCAAATCCTTGTACGTGGCGTACAGCCATCAGTAGAGAGAGTTGCATACTCAAGCCCGCAGGTGTCATAGCCCCTAATTGCTGCGCCATCATAGGATTCGTGAGATCTGCTCCGATGTTTGCTTTCAGATATGCATTGAGACGATCCAATTGGTCTTTAGACAGAAGTGTAGTGAGGCTTTGTCCTTCCGGTAGCAACATTGCGGCTTGCATTTTCTGCGTAGCTTCCATAGTCATCATAGAATCCATTACCAATTCTCCATATACCTGCTCTGCACTATTCAGAGCATCGTGTAGACCCGGAATTTGGTCTACAAAAGAGATAGGTGCCAAATGCTGTGTACCGAGTATGTACGAAGGTTTTTCCAATCCTTTTCCTGTAATCTTGTAGAGCAATTGTGCACTGACAGAAAAAGTTGTTGCCAAAAATAATAAGGCGAAAAATAGTTTTTTGTTCATATCATTCATTTGTTTTAGTAAGTCCAAAATAAGCGTCCAGGAGTTTCTTGGCTGCGGTGAAAGATGTAGTCCGACCATTCAGAACATCATCTTCATTGATCTTTAGCATAGAGGCTATTGTGTCATTGTGATAAAAGCTGTCTCTGAGCTGTTCTTCTATGCTTTCGTACATCCAGTAGCGGGCTTGTTCATTTCTTTTGTATTGGAAATATCCATTGGCTTTCACGAAATCTATATAGGCGTAAATCATATCCCATATTTCTTTGATACCCAGTCCATAGAAACCGGAATAAGTCAAAACCTGTGGTGTCCAACCGGAGTCCGGCATAGGGAAGAGGTGCAAGGCGTTGCGGAAATGAGAAGCAGCCATCTTGGCTTTTTCCACATTGCTACCGTCTGCCTTGTTGATGACGATGCCGTCTGCCATTTCCATAATACCTCTCTTTATACCTTGCAGTTCATCTCCTGTACCGGCGAGCTGAATGAGCAGGAAGAAGTCTACCATAGAGTGTACAGCTGTTTCGCTTTGTCCTACACCTACAGTTTCTACAAAGATTTTATCGAATCCACCGGCTTCACACAGTATGATGGTTTCTCGGGTCTTGCGTGCTACACCCCCCAAAGAACCTGCAGAAGGGCTGGGGCGTATGAAAGAATTAGGGTGTACGGAGAGTTTCTCCATACGTGTTTTATCTCCTAAGATACTTCCTTTGGAGCGTTCACTGCTGGGGTCTATGGCTAAGACTGCCAATTTTCCTCCTTGCTCTAATACGTGCGTACCGAAGACATCTATAGAAGTACTTTTACCGGCTCCCGGCACACCACTTATACCTATGCGCACAGAATTTCCTGCATACGGCAAGCATTTTTCTATGACTTCCTGTGCGATGGTTTGATGATCCGGGCGCACACTCTCTACGAGGGTTACTGCTTGACTCAAGATGGTGATATCTCCTTTCAAGATACCCTCTACGTATTCTGCGGGCGTAAACTGCTTACGCTTGATACGTGGTTTGTTTTTCAAATAGGGATTGACGATAGAGGGAGCTTCTATGCCCTTATTTACGGTCAGTCCTTTGTATTCTTCGCTGTTTTCCGGATGTTCCATATCGTATATCGGGGATTTTTATTTAGACAAATTTGCTTTTGCTCTGATGGTTACTTGTGGTCGCTTTGGGTCATTGGTAATCATCAGGATACGCGGTACTTTTTTTACACGAGGCAGATTCTCACCTATGAGTGTTACTTTCATCTTAGTACTTTCTCCGGGACGTAACTCTCTCTTGCCGAGTTTTACCGTGAGGGCTATAGAAAGCATTTGCATTTCGCTGATGGTGAGTTTACTTCTGCCGGTATTAGTGATGTATATGGTTTGTGTCTTCTTCTGTCCCAAGCGTACCTCGCCGAAATCCAATTCTGTGGCAGAAAGAGAAATAGCAGGTGGATTGCCTTGCAGTGCGTAAGATGCGTGTTGCAAAGCAGGGAATAGTACGATAGATACAGGGATTTCATTCTCAGAACCTACCTTATCTCCACTGAAGCGTGCCAAGTATATAGAGGTGGTAGTAATTCCGAGCTTTGGTACTTTCTCTGTATCCAAGGTCAGATATATCTTTCCTGTCCGTCCTTTGCCCAGCAGTTCCGGTGTCATAGTGGCATTCAGGTAAGGAGGGAGGTGCATCAAATAAGGAGCATATGCCGCAGGAGAGTTATTTACTACATTGATCTCCATTACGGGTTTCGTTCCTTTATATATACTGTCAAAAATAATTTCTTCTTTATCCAAGCCTATATTGCCTATCTGATAGGGAAGCTCTACCTGTTCCGGTAATTCTTTTCCGGGTGGAATAACCTCTCCTTCAAAACTTACATAGAGAGGCATAGATGCCGCATTACTATAGATACCTACCTCTTTATAAAATTGTCCGATGGAAGCTGCGTCAAAGAGGGCAATCACTTGACCACTGCCACCCGGAGGTATGGGAGTTTCTGTCCAAGTAGCTGTAGTGCAACCGCAAGACGTGGTAACACGAGATATGACCAAAGGCTTATCTCCTTCGTTCTTTAGCTGATAGGTGATAGTGATGGGTTGTTTCCACATTACATATCCCATATTCTGATTGGCGTTATTAAAACGAACGATGGGTTGCGCCACCATTATGACTACTGCTGTAAGCGCAACAAACAATACAAATAAGCGTCTTCTTCTCATAATTTTCTTTCTTGAAAAACAAAGGTAAGAGAAAAATCATAGATGACGGAGAAGAAGCCTTCGTTTTTCTACGTTGTCATTTCGGAGAGAGGAAAAGAGGTATTGAAAGGAAGAAGCGGAAATTTATCTTTTCGGGAGATTGTGTGATGTTCTTGTTGGGTAAATACAAGCTTGTTTACAAGTGTGTTACCACTTATATTTGATTATTGTATAAAAGATGCTATTGCGCTAAAACTGATAAGATAAAAGCACAACCCCTACAGGGTTGATGATGATGAGATACATATAGACAGGGTTATCCGCAATGCTCCTAATCCTGCCCTAACAAAGGCACAACGCTGATGGCGTTGATATTTCGGTAGATGAAATAAAATTCATATTTGGAGAAGTAAA
>JALEQJ010000056.1 GCA_022764505.1 Phocaeicola sp.
TCTGTTATGAAAAAAGAATATATTAAGCCCGAAATAGAGGTAAAAGAAAAGATTTTGAACATGAGCATTTTGTCCAATCTTTCCGTAGAAGGAGATATAGAAGATATTGAATTCGGTGAAGTAATAGACCTCGAATAATAAGCAACCTTGCATAGTACGCTCGTGCGTACTCACAAAGAAACTCCCCTCCAGCCGTATTTATCGGTACAGAGGGGAGTGTTGTGTTTATTCCACCTTGCCTATCTCTACCAGCTTATAATCATCTTGAAGAAGTTTTAGCAATAGTTTTATAAAGGAAACAGAACTTTTTCGGCTATCCAATAAGAAAAAGACACTATTACAAACATCTTTTATATATTTGCCTCACCAAACAAATAGAATATGAGAAAAATATACCTTGTTATAGTGATGGCATTTTTTGCCATTGTATGTTCAGCACAAATAAACAGAGTAGCCAAGTGGGAAGGTGGTTTCTACTTTGGTGTAACCAACCCCATTGGTGCATTTCACAACGGTGATGCAAAAATAGGAGCTATGATGGGTATAGATCTCCGGTACAATATCCAAGATAGTCCTTGGGATTTTGGTGCGTTTATTGAGCTTTGTACTGCTATGCGTGATTTCTACAAAGATGGTAGTTATGCCTATCAGAACAACCGAACTACGGTTGTTGGAATAGTCAGCCATTATAATTTCGGGCAAGGCAGACAGGTAAATCCGTATATAGGATTAGGACTTGGCTTTGCGCTGAACGATGTAGTAGGAAGTAGAGTATATCCTTCTAAGCACCACTCGTTGGCTATCTCTCCACGTATCGGTGTAGAGCTACTGCGCCATCTACGTGTAGACTGTCATACAGAAATCAGCAGAAAAGGCTTTCATACCATAGGACTCACACTCGGATTGGCATTCGGTGGAGGAAAGAAGAAATAGGATACTCCACTATTTACATCAGAGTATCCCACTTATGAACAAGAGGTGAATATCTATACTATGGTATTCACCTCTTGTGCCATATCTGCATATTCAAACGAGACTCGTTGTATTATTTTCTATATTAGAGCTTGGCTATTTGCAAGTCTTCGCACAACCCCTATGGGGTTGGTGATGGTGAGATACATACAGGCAGGGTTATCCACTTCGTTTCTAACCCTGCCCTAACAAAAGCATAACGCCGATAGCGTTATTTTGCGAGGATTGATAGGAATTACCTCACCTATTCAAGGGAAGTAAACATAAATGAAAGCTCTACCAACAGCACAACGCTTACAGCGTTGGTTGAAATGAGCTACTATTATCATAACTGCTCAAATTTGAGTTGTTTACGAGTATATAATCTATTATACTGCGTTTGAGCAAGGAATCCCCATCGGGAATTTGCCGTTGGCAGGGCAGGTGTTCGGAGGGAGACGTAGAACCCTGCCTATACACGTGCCTAAAAAAAACACACCAGCATAACGCAGATGGCGTTATTTTTCTGCACGAATGCGTTTGAACAAGGAATCCCCATCGGGGATTTGCCGTTGGCAGGGCAGGTGTTCGGAGGGAAACGTAGAACCCTGCCTATGTATGTGTCTAAAAACAATGCCATAGGTATTGTGCTTAGAGAACACGTTGAGATTACCAAGTTCCGCACAGTTTCAAGTTGTGAAAAACAGCTGTTAATTCTGCGCTTCCCTACCCTATTTTCATACGATAATAAACTTACGTTGATACGGAGCATACTTATCGTGATAGCAAGGCTTCTTTCCGTGATACGGAGCATATCTTATCGTGGTAGCAAGGCTTGCTACCGATGCCCCCTCCACAAGCCGCTGCAGACAGGTTTCCCATATAAAAGAAAGCATCATATAATAAAGTGAGAGAGCTTAAACTTTTAACTTAAAAACATTCAATACACTCAAACTAACTATACCGTTTCCTACAATTCTACCTATTGGGCTACTATGCTACGCTCTCTTTTTGTACCTTTGTAAAAAGAAGCATACACGTTATGCCTGCATTATAAACGAGATATATTCCATAAAACAAAACATACCTATGAATAGTTTTCAAGAATTGATAAAAAGACGTAGAAGTACCAGAAAATACACAGAGACCCCTCTCACGCAAGACCAAGTAGTAGACCTGCTCAAAGCCGGACTGATGGCTCCTACTTCCAAGAATACCCACAGCTGGCAGTTTATAGCCGTAGACGATAAAGAAAAAATAGAACAACTCTCTCGTTGCAAACCCGGAGGTTGTGGATTTATGAAAGATGCCACTCTGGCTATCGTGGTAGCAGGAGATCCCCTCGTAAGTGATGTTTGGGTAGAAGATGCTTCCATAGCCGCCACTTTCATACAACTGCAAGCAGAGGATTTGGGTTTAGGTTCTTGCTGGATACAGGTACGTGGCAGAAATGCAGATGAATACTCTTCTTCCGATGAGTATGTACACGGAGTTTTAAACCTCCCCCTCCCTCTGCAAGTGCTTTGTATCATTGCCATAGGACATAAGGCTACAGAAAAACCGGCTATAGAGGAAGACAGTTTGCTCTGGGAAAAAGTACATATCAATACTTACAATAATGAGTAAACCACTGCGTATAGTGATGATAGGTGCAGGAAAGGTGGCTACCCACATAGCTACCCATCTATCTCTATACACAGAAATATGCCAAGTTTATAGCAGAACATCGGCTTCGGCAGAAGACTTGGCTGCCAAACTGCATTGCGAAGCTACGCAAGATCTCACAGCACTCTACACAGAGGCAGATGTTTATATCTTTTCTCTCACGGACAATGCGCTACCAGAAGTCATAAAATCCGTAGTTCCCCACCTACAAAAAGGAGTATGTATCCATACAGCAGGCAGTCTACCGATAGATGTTTTCAAGGGCGTAGCTACAGACTTTGGAGTACTATACCCGATGCAGACATTCAGCAAAGAAAAAGAAATACGCTGGGAAGACGTTCCTCTATTCATAGAAGGAAACACGCCACACGCCATAGCCATAGTGAAAAAAGTGGCACAATACCTCAGTTCCTCTATTTACGAAATAAACTCTGCCCAAAGAGCTTACCTGCATATAGGAGCTGTGCTGACTTGCAACTTTGCCAATCATCTCTATGCCATAGCTGAGCAACTGTTCAAAGAAAAAGGATTGCCTTTTCACACCTTACTACCGCTCATAACAGAAACGACTGCCAAAGTGCAAGTATTGTCTCCACTACAGGCACAGACAGGTCCTGCACAGAGAGGAGACAGCACTGTGATAGAGAAGCACCTCCAACTCTTGGAAGAGAATCCTGCTTTACAAAATCTGTATCGTGCTATGAGTGAAGACATAGCAAGATACCAACAACTTTACGCCAATGATAAATTATGATTTGACCAAAATACGTGCCTTATTCTTCGATGTAGATGGGGTGCTGAGTTGTGAAACCGTACCTATGAATGATATGGGTATCCCTCTACGTTCTGTAAACATAAAAGACGGATATGCCTTGCAACTTGCCGTAAAACGTGGGCTACAAATAGGCATCATAACAGGTGCAAAAATAGAAGCCATACGGGAACGTTACCACGCACTGGGCGTACAAGATATTTACATAGGTGCCAGTGTAAAAATAAACATCTACAAAGAACTGTTGGAGAAATACCACCTGAAACCCTCTGAAGTCCTCTATATGGGCGATGACATACCGGACTACGAAGTACTACAAGCCGTAGGCCTACCTTGTTGTCCGGCAGATGCAGCTCCGGAAATAAAATCGGTCTGCACATATATCTCTCATATCAAAGGAGGATATGGCTGTGCCAGAGATGTGATAGAGCAAGTACTCAAAGCACAAGGTAAATGGATGTCCGATGCCACAGCGTTCGGGTGGTAAAAACAAGAAGAACAAATGACACCTACTACATTTCATTATACTGTAGAGCGATTTGCAGACTTAGAGCTATTGCGCTACAAAGTAGAGGGATTCCGGGAACTCTCTCTCACACAAAAGCTATACATTTACTACCTATCCGAAGCCGCTTTGGAGGGCAGAGATATTCTTTATGATCAAAACGGGAAGTATAACCTGCGCATTCGGAAGTTTATAGAAGCTATTTATCTATACTATACAGGAGATAAGCAAACCGAAGCTTTCCGAGCATTGGAGATTTATCTGAAGCGCATTTGGTTCGCCTCCGGTATACATCATCATTATAGTTGCGACAAGTTCATTCCGGCTTTTACTCCGGAAGACTTGGCAGACTTTGTAGCGCATACACCTATAGAAAAGCTACCTACAGAGGGACAAGACTTGGCAGACTGCTGTACAGAGCTTTTCCCCATCATCTTTGACCCAAAGATGGCGTCCAAACGTGTAAATCAAGCAGACGGAGAGGATCTCCTTCTCACCTCTGCTATGAATTATTACAATGGAGTAACACAAGCAGAAGCAGAAGCCTTTTATGCAGCACAAAAGCAGGCAGGAGATGCAGAGCGTCCTATTATGTATGGTATGAACAGCACCTTGATAAAACAAGATGGAAAGCTCTATGAAGATGTTTGGAAAATAGGCGGGAAATATAGTAAGGTGATAGAACGCATCGTCTATTGGCTTGAAAAAGCAACAGAAGTAGCAGAGAACGAAACTCAAAAAGAGGTTATCAGACTGCTCATAGCATTTTATAAGACCGGAGATTTACATATTTTTGACCGCTACTCCATCGCTTGGCTGCGAGATACAGCCTCGCATATAGACTTTATCAATGGTTTCATAGAAAGCTATGGAGACCCTTTGGGACTAAAAGCCAGCTGGGAATCTATTGTCAATTTCCGGGATACCGTAGCCACACATCGCACCGAAGTACTTAGCCGGTATGCACAATGGTTTGAGGATCATTCTCCGGTATCACCACAATTCAAGAAAGAAAAAGTAAAAGGAGTTTCTGCCAAGGTCATTACAGCGGCAATCTTGGGAGGCGATTTATATCCAGCCTCTGCCATTGGTATCAATCTACCCAATTCCAACTGGATACGAAGCGAACACGGATCCAAATCCGTAACTATAGCCAATCTTACAGAGGCTTATCATCAAGCCGCACAGAAAAACGGCTTTATGGAAGCCTTTGTGATAGACTCGGCAACCATAGCTCTATTGGAACAATATGGTAACCTCACCGGTAATCTGCATACAGACTTACACGAATGTCTGGGACACGGCTCCGGGAAATTACTACCCGGCGTAGACCCCGATGCACTGAAAGCTTACGGAGCAACAATAGAAGAAAGTAGAGCAGACCTCTTCGGGTTATACTATATGCCAGATGAGAAACTCATAGAATTAGGGCTCACTCCCAATGCAGAAGCCTACAAATCCGAGTACTACCAATTTATGATGAACGGACTACTGACCCAGTTGGTACGCATAGAATTGGGGAAAGATGTAGAAGAGTCTCATATGAGAAACAGACAGCTCATAGCCCGTTGGGTATTAGAACAAGGAGCCACAGAACGAGTAGTGGAATTGATAAAAAATGAGCAGGGACATACCTTCGTAAAAATAAACGATTACGAAAAACTCCGCACCTTATTCGGCAAGCTCTTGGCAGAAATCCAACGTATCAAGAGCGAAGGAGACTACGAAGCAGCCCGAGCATTGGTAGAAACCTATGCTGTGAAAATAGACAAACCTCTGCACGAAGAAATCCTCACTCGCTACAAAGCCTTGAATTTGGCTCCCTACAAAGGATTTGTCAATCCGCGATATATACCTAAGTACGATGCAGACCAACGCATCGTAGACATAGAAATTTCTTATACAGAAGGCTATACGGAACAAATGCTCAGATATAGCCGCGATTATGCTCATTTATAAATATGTACACAGATATACCACAAACCATCAAAGACATAAAAGCCCGCTTCCGTTTATTTATGAATGGAGCCATTTCTCACAGTATGAGAGAAAAAGGATTGGGTTATAAGCTTAATTTCGGGATTGAATACCCACGTATCAAAGAAATAGCACAAGATTTTCCACCCTCTGTAGAACTCGCCCAGCAACTATGGAACGAGAACATCAGAGAATGTAAAATTATGGCTACCCTCCTATATCCACGCACAGAAGTACGCAAAGATATAGCCGAGCTTTGGATAGAAGAAATACAATATCCGGAAATAGCAGAATATGCTACTATGAATGTATTCCAATATCTACCGCAAGCTTCGGATACTGCTTTTGTATGGATAGCAGACGAACGTCCTTACTTTGCTCTCTGTGGCTATTTACTGCTCACTCGGCTTTTTATGGGTAAATCCATATTGGAAGAAAGATCCGAAGCAGAATTTATAGATCAAAGCATCACAGCCATTGCTACCGATGAACCTATCATACAAAAAGCAGCCGGCAATGCCTTAAAGAGATTTATCTCAGTGCAAAGAGGCAACTATAAAAAAGTATCCAAGTATATCCAAGAATTACTCACCTCTACGAATGAATTGGCAGTAGCCATCGCAAAAGAAATAAAAGAAGAATCCACTTTCGCATAAGCACACATTAATATATATGATTTCAGTAGAAAGTATCGCAGTAGAATTTGGTGGCACTACGCTGTTTGAGAACATCAGCTTTCAGGTCAATGAGAAAGACCGCATCGCCCTTATGGGGAAAAATGGAGCAGGAAAATCTACCCTACTCAAGATCTTAGCGGGTGTACGCCCCCCCACACGTGGCAAGGTAGTAGTACCGAAAGATTGCACCGTAGCTTATCTACCCCAGCATCTTATGACAGAAGATGGTAGAACCGTCTTCGAAGAAGCTTCGCAAGCCTTTGCACACCTCAAAGAAATGGAGGCTACGCTGGAAGCTATGAATCAGGAATTGGCTACACGCACGGACTATGAGTCCGAAGACTATATGGCACTCATAGAAAAGGTGGCTACTATGAGTGAGAAATTCTATACCATAGATATGACTCACTTTGAAGAAGACGTAGAGAAAGCTTTGCTCGGTATGGGATTTCGCAGAGAAGACTTTCAGAAACCTACGAGCGAGTTCAGTGGCGGCTGGCGTATGCGTATAGAATTGGCCAAGCTATTGTTACAAAATCCTGATGTACTGCTCTTGGACGAACCTACCAATCACTTGGATATAGAGTCTATCCAATGGCTGGAAGACTTTATCATCAATCAAGCCAAAGCCGTCATTCTCATCAGCCACGATAAAAAGTTTGTAGACAGTATTACCACACGCACCATAGAAGTAACTATGGGACGTATCTACGACTATAAAGTAAACTACTCTCAATACCTCGTACTGAGACAAGAAAGACGTCTGCAACAACAAAAGCAATACGAGGAACAACAAAAGATGATCCAAGAAACGAAAGACTTCATAGAACGTTTCAAGGGTACATACAGCAAGACGCTACAAGTACAAAGCAGAGTCAAGATGCTTGAAAAGCTGGAAATCATAGAAGTAGACGAAGAAGATACCTCTGCACTACGTCTTAAATTTCCTCCTTCTCCACGCAGTGGCACCTATCCCGTTACGATGGAAGCCGTAGGAAAATCTTATGGAGAGAAAGAGATCTTCAAGAATGCCAATCTCACTATAGAACGAGGAGACAAGGTAGCTTTCGTGGGTAAGAACGGAGAAGGAAAGTCTACCCTCGTGAAATGTATTATGAAAGAGATAGAACACGATGGGGTACTTACCTTGGGACACAATGTACAAATAGGATACTTCGCCCAAAATCAAGCTTCGCTTATGGACGAAAATCTCACCGTTTTCCAAACTATAGACGATGTAGCCAAAGGAGATATTCGCAACAAGATAAGAGACCTCCTCGGTGCTTTTATGTTCGGCAGCCCGGAAGATTCTATGAAGAAAGTGAAAGTCCTATCCGGTGGAGAGCGCACCAGACTTGCTATGATCAAACTGCTCTTGGAACCTGTGAACTTGCTTATCTTGGACGAACCTACCAACCACTTGGATATGAAGACTAAGGACATACTCAAGCAAGCACTGATAGATTTTGAAGGTACGCTCATTGTAGTATCGCACGACAGAGATTTTCTGGACGGCTTGGTAACAAAAGTGTACGAATTCGGGAATAAACGAGTGAAAGAGCATCTTTGTGGTATTTACGAATTTCTGGAAACGAAGAAATTGGAAAATCTATCCGACTTGGAAAGAAGAATGTAAGGCACTTTTGTATAACTTTGCTTCATAGCTTATTATAAATCCCGACACACTATGCAAAAGTTCTTTTATTACTGCATCATAGTATGCTTATCTTTTTTTTCTATACAATGCTCTGCTCCATCTCAGCAGGAATCATCTACAAAGTCTATCTTGAAAGTAGGTGTATTTGAGGGATATGGAGGAGCTCAAACTTGCATTTGGGAATCTGTAGCCTCTATCCTATTGGACGAGGATATGGAAGTAAGCACCTTCACTACAGCAGATATTGCAGCCGGTGTTTTGGATACATTAGATGCCATCATCATACCCGGTGGAAGTGGTAGTAAGCAATACCTTAATATGGGAGCAGAAAACAGAAAACGCATTGTAGATTTCGTAGCAAATGGTGGTGGAGCTGTAGGAATATGCGCCGGAGCTTATTTCTTTTCGGACACGCCGGGATATACCTGCATCGGCATCAATGGACTACAAGCTATAGATATAGAACACGATAACAGAGGACACGGAATAGCAAAGTTCACACTTACGCAAGCGGGGGAAAAATTACTCCCCGAAATAGCAGACCGAGATACCTCTTATATTATGTATTATGAAGGTCCCGTATTTGTAGCCAGCCCCACTTCCTACATCAAGGCAGAGACACTTGCCATTATGGAAAGCGATGTACACGAAGAAGGCAATGCCCCTGCTAATATGACCAATGGGAAGCCACTCATCTCCATCAATGAATATGGGAAAGGACGTGTTTGCAGTATTATTGCGCACCCGGAAGGCACGCCCGGCATGGCTTGGATTGTTCCCCGTATGATAAGGTGGACACTCCATCAACCCGTCAAATCTTATTCCGAAGCTGTAGTACGTCCCGACCTCTTGAATCAGGAAATACTGATGACTCCAGAGCGTCTGAAAGAAGAAACCGCACAATACAAGAAGATACTGCATGGTACAGCAGATGAGAAAATGCACGCTTTAGAGTGGTTGCAGGCACATCTGTCTTGGGACGCCAAACGCTGGATACAAGGTTTACTCTTCGACGAGGATCCACAGATACGTTGTCAAGCAGCAGCTTACATAGCAACCACACAATACCTCCCCTATTTGAAAGACTTAAAGGTAGCCACAGCGCAAGAGAAAGATCCTATCTTCCAAGAGGAATTACAAATACATCTTGATAAACTATTACAATTACTTCCTACACCTAAACAAAAATAATATGCTCATATACAATACAACTTTTCACGTAGAAATAGCAGATGCACGCAATTTCATCATTTGGCTCAACGAGGTGTACATCCCACAAGTAGAAGCGGACGGTAAGCTTTCTACACCACGCTTGGTACGCATACTCAGCCACAAGGAACAGGACAGCGAATCTTTTTCTCTCCAATGGGAAGTAGCAGACAGTGCTACTCTGCACCAATGGCATACTCAACAAGGTGCAAACCTTAATGCAGAAATGCTCAAAGTATTCAAAGAAAAGGTTCTCGCATTCTCTACACTTATGGAGGTCATCAAGTGATACAACCCGTCAAAGAGAAAATCATACTCGGCATAGACCCCGGTACAAATATAATGGGGTATGGACTACTTAAAATAGTAGGTACAAAACCCGAAGTTATGGCTTTGGGAGTAATAGATTTAAGGAAACAAACAGATACCTACCTCAAACTTAAACATATTTATGAGCGTGTACAAGGTATCATCAATGCTTATCTACCCGATGAGTTAGCCATAGAAGCTCCTTTCTTCGGAAAGAATGTACAGTCTATGCTCAAATTGGGACGTGCGCAAGGCGTAGCCATCGTAGCCGCTCTGATGAGAGATATTCCTATCACAGAATATGCACCTCTCAAAATTAAAATGGCGATTACAGGAAACGGACAAGCCAGTAAGGAACAGGTAGCAGATATGCTCCAACGTATGCTCAAGATACCTTCTTCCGAGATGTCCCCACTTATGGACGCTACAGATGCTTTAGGTGCCGCTTATTGCCACTACTTGCAAATGGGACGTCCCACTACTACCAAATCGTATTCCAACTGGGGAGACTTTGTCAAGAAGAATCCCAATAAAATCCGCAAAAAATAATGTTTAGACTTTTACTACCTCTCCTTTTTTCAGTCCTTTGCTTAGCTTGTGGTAATCCATCGGAGCAATACACTTCTTTCTCAGACTATCCCGTGTATGAAGGAGATTGGGAAGAGATGACTTATACACCGGAAGCCACATCTTTCTTGCTTTGGGCACCTACTGCACAAGAAGTACGAGTATTACTCTACGAACAAGGCACAGGAGGTTCTCCTTACAAAATGCTTATGATGGAAGAAGGAAAAGACGGTATCTGGACTACTTCTTGCAAGGAAGACCTGAAAGGAAAGTTTTATACATTCAATGTAAAGATAAACGATACGTGGCAAGGAGATACTCCCGGAGTTATGGCTAAGGCTGTAGGTGTAAATGGAGAACGTGCCGCCATCATAGATATGCGTAGTACAGACCCCAAAGGCTGGAGTACAGATAAACGTCCTGCACTAAAATCCTTCTCAGATATTGTACTCTACGAGATGCACCACAGAGATTTCTCTATGGATAGTACACTGCAAATAACCCATCACGGAAAATATCTTTCTCTCACAGACGAAAAGGCTATCATAAAAGGTAGTGAGCAGAAAGCAGGTATCGCCCATCTGAAAGAATTGGGAGTTACTCACGTACATCTGCTCCCCTCTTTTGACTTTGCCTCCATTGATGAAACTAAGCTGAATGTACCACAATACAACTGGGGATATGATCCACAAAATTACAATGTGCCGGAAGGCTCATACGCTACAGATCCCTACCGACCGGAAGTGCGTATCAAAGAATTTAAGCAAATGGTACAAGCCTTGCACAAAGCGGGCATTCGTGTAGTGATGGACGTAGTGTACAATCATACCTATCAAATAGAAAACAGCAATTTTGAACGCACCGTACCTCAGTATTTTTATCGCCAAGATTCATTGGGCAATGCCGGAAATGCCTCCGGTTGTGGCAATGAAACTGCCAGTGAACGCCCTATGGTTCGTCGCTTCATCATAGAATCCATCAAACATTGGATCAAGGAATACCACATAGACGGCTTTCGATTTGATCTTATGGGCATACACGATATAGCTACAATGAATGCTATTCGTGCAGAAGTGGATAAGATAGATCCTACTATCTTCATTTATGGCGAAGGGTGGAGTGCAGGAGCCTCTCCACTCCCACAAAAGGATTTGGCTATCAAGAATAACATCTCTCAGATGCCGCGCATTGCAGCTTTCAGTGATGAAATAAGAGATAGTCTGCGTGGCGCATGGGGAGATGATAGCAAAGGCGCATTCCTCATAGGTAAGCCTCATCACGAAGAAGGTATCAGATTGGGGGCTGTAGGTGGTGTGGCACACGAAGCTGTGGGTAAACATATCCGAATTTGGGCAAAAGAACCTACACAATTTATAAGTTATGTGAGTTGCCACGATGACCTGTGCTTGGTAGACAGGCTTAAGCGCACTAAACCCGATGTATCCGACAAAGAGCTAAGTTCTCTCGTGAAATTAGCATACACCTCTGTTCTCACTTCGCAAGGCGTACCTTTTATTTTTGCAGGAGACGAAATTATGCGCCACAAGAAAGGCGATCACAATTCTTACAAAAGCTCCGATGATATAAACGCAATCCAATGGATACAAAAAATAACACATCAAGAAGTGTACGACTACATTCGTCTGCTTATCCGGATGCGTCGTGAACACCCGGCATTCAGATTGGGCAATGCAGACTTGGTGCGTAAGCATATCCGTTTTTTGCCTACAGAAGAATGGAGCAATGTAGTAGCTTATCAAATAAAAGGAAGTCCCAAAGGAGACGTTTGGCAAAACATCATCGTGATACTCAACGCTCGTACAGAACGCATTGCATTCAATATCCCGGAAGGAAAATATACCATCGTTTGTAAAGATGGTAAAATAGATCTCTTAGGTGGTATGGGACATCTCTTTGGAGGTAAAATCCAAATAGCTCCACAGTCTGCCCTCATCATCAGAGAGAGTAATTAAACAGAACATTCACTTTATACCAAAGCCCTCGTATGGAAACAACTGCTTTGCTCACACAGAAAGAAAAGGAACTTCTACTCCATTTATTCAAACGATTATACAGAAGCACAGAAACGTACTGTACACCTACAGAGCGCAAGAAACTCATTTCTTTTCTGAAACAAACTTACAGGCAGTCTGCACCGGAAAGAAACCGCTTCGGGATGCACCCTCTCATTACTACCTTGCACACCTCTTTATTGGTAAGCGAGGAAATGAATATGAAATTCCCTGCCATAGCGGCTATTCTACTCCACGAAGTAGTACACTATGGACTCGTAACGCAAGCTTTGGTAGAAGACAAGTTCGGCAAAGAAATAGCCACCATCATAAGCGGATTGGTACGTATAAATGACTTATACAGGAAAAATCCTACCATAGAATCCGAGAATTTCAGACACTTATTGCTGTCCTTTGCAGAAGATATGCGAGTAATCCTTATTATGATAGCAGACAGAGTACATCTGATGCGTTCTATCAAGAATACCTCCAATCTCTCTGCTCAACAAGAAGTGGCTACAGAAGCTGCGTATCTCTATGCACCCTTGGCACATAAACTTGGGCTATATAAATTGAAATCGGAACTGGAAGATTTATCGCTCAAGTACTTGGAACCTGAGGTCTATTACCATATCAAGGAGAAGCTCAATGCTACCAAGAAAACCAGAGATAAATACATAGAAACTTTCATTGACCCTATTCGCAAGAAATTGGAAGCAGTAGGTTTGCACTTCCACATCAAAGGCAGAACCAAGTCTATCCATTCCATCTATCAAAAGATGAAGAAGCAGAAATGTCCTTTCGAAGGGGTATATGATCTCTTTGCTATTCGTATCATCTTGGACTCCGAGGAGAAAAAAGAAAAACAAGAATGCTGGCAAGCCTATTCACTCATCACAGATATGTATCTTCCCAATCCCAAAAGACTGAGAGACTGGCTATCTGTACCTAAAAGTAACGGATACGAATCTTTACACATCACAGTGATGGGACCCGAGGGGAAATGGGTAGAAGTGCAAATACGCACGGAGCGTATGGACGAAATAGCCGAAAAAGGATTGGCTGCACACTGGAGATACAAAGGTATAAAAGGAGAAAACGAACTGGATAGCTGGCTCAATAGTATCCGAGAAACATTGGAAAGTACAGATTCAAATATGGACGCTATGAACCAATTCAAATTGGAACTGTACAAAGATGAGGTCTTTGTGTTTACGCCCAATGGAGATTTGTTCCGGCTACCGCAAGGGGCTACTGTCTTGGATTTTGCCTACAGCATACATACCAATTTGGGCTATAAATGTATCGGGGCAAAAGTAAATGGTAAGAATGTACAACTAAAACACGTCTTAAGCAGTGGAGATCAAGTAGAAATTATGACCTCCAATAACCAAACTCCCAAAAGAGATTGGCTCAATTTTACCACTACTTCCAGAGCCAGAAACAAGATAAGACAAGCTCTCAAAGAAATTGCCACCAAGCAAACCGCTTTCATAAAGGAAGAGATAGAAAGAAAGTGCAAGAATAGAAAGATAGAAATAGAAGAAGCTCTCTTTATGAAACTTATACGGAAGCTCGGATTTAAGACTGTAACCGACTTCTATATGGGTATTGCAGATGGAGAAATGGACGTAAATACGTTCATAGATAAGTATCTGGAGCTACAAAAGAAAGATACTGAGCTACAAGAAATAAGTCTAAGAAGTGCAGAGAATTTCAATATCCTGCAACAGGAGTCTGTACAACGTACCTACAAAGATGATGTTTTGGTCATAGATCAGGACATCAAAGGCTTGGATTTTAATCTGTCCAAGTGTTGCGCACCTATTTATGGAGATGATGTTTTCGGGTTTGTTACCATCAGCGGAGGAATAAAGATACACCGTACAGACTGTCCCAATGCCAAAGAACTCAAACTGAGATTTCCCTATAGAATACTGAAAGCCAGATGGGCAGGAAAAAGAGAAGGGAAACAATACCCCATCGCACTACGTGTGGTAGGACACGATGATATAGGCATCATCACAAACATCACGTCTGTGATAAACAAGGAACCCAACACCCTCTTGAGAAATATCAACATCAATTCTCACGATGGACTGTTCTCCGGTACATTAGTCGTAATGGTAGACGATACTTCTAAATTGGAAATGCTTATCAAGCGCATAAAAACTGTAAAAGGCATCAAACAAGTAAGCAGGTATTAAAGTCCGAATGGTTGCTGTCCACACAGAGCCTGTATGATAGTCTTTACTTTCTCTACGGAAGTAAGCTCTGTGGCATATTCATCTACGCCCTTATTCCCCATATAAAGTGCTTCATTGCAAACCTGCATAGCACTTTTTTTCTGTATACGCGCAGAGAAATGAAAGGCTGTAGCCCCAGTTTCTTGTGCCAAAGTAGCAATGTTTACCTCGTTCACCCCACAACCTACCATAATTTTAATTCTATCTCCGGCATACTCCACACACTGCTTTAGCATAGCTACTCCTTGCATTGCAGTAGGAGCTTGTCCGGAAGTAAGGATACGCTCTACTCCCAAGTCTATCAATTCGTCTATGGCACGAAAAGGATCCAAGACATAATCGAAAGCACGATGTAAGGTAACACTCCTACCCTCTGCGGCATCTATCAGCCTGCGTAGTGAAGGAAGATCCAAACGCCCATCTGCACACAAACAACCTACTACCACCCCTTGCGCTCCCACAGCCACAGCCTGTCTGATATCCTCTTCCATTATTTCTATTTCTTCTTTCGTATAGAGGAAATCTCCTCCACGAAGACGGATAATGGGGTGTACACGTAGCGACAAGCGTTCACAAGCTAAACGAATAGTCCCAATAGAAGGAGTTGTCCCTCCTTCCGGCATACCGGCACACAGCTCCACACGATCTGCTCCTCCTGCTTGTGCAGCCCAAGCACTCTCCAAAGAATTGGCACAAACTTCTATTTCATAGTTTCTTCTCATACGTTTCTCTTTACACTAAACCGCACAAAGTTAGGGCTTACTTCTCAAGAAAAGCAATAAGGATAAAGGAAATACACATATAGACTTGCCTGTAAATCTACTTGTAAATATGCAAGCATCTTTCATATTCTTTATTCCGTACCGAAGTTTATGTAAACCTCCATTATGGTTTATATAGACTTACACGGAAGTTTACGTAGACTTCGGCATAGTCTTGAACTTATTTACATTCTTTCCGAGTGTTATTCATTTATAGAAGTGATTCCGAGCAGAAGTGTAAGAGGCTTATCTTTATGAATGGAGAGAAAACAAAAAAGGAATGCCCAAGAGCATTCCTTTTATTTTAGACTTCGGGATATATCCGAAAGTTATTCTGCTTCTGCTACTACCTCAAATGGTATTTCTACAGAAACTTCTTTGTGAAGTTTCACTACAGCCTTGTATTGACCCACTTCTTTTACCGCATCTTTGATAGCGATAATCTTACGGTCAATCTTATGACCAAGCTTTTCTAATTCTTCTGCTATTTGGATATTTCCTACAGAACCATAGATTGAGCCTGTGGCACTTACTTTAGTAGAAATAGTGAGTGCAACACCGGCCAAAGAGGCTGCTACTGCTTCTGCATCTTTCTTGATCTTTTCCAATTTGTGAGCACGTTGTTTCAAGTCTTCTGCGAGCATCTTCTTTGCTGCAGGAGATGCGATAACGGCTTTTCCAGTTGGAATAAGATAGTTACGACCATAACCAGACTTTACAGTTACAATATCATTCTTGTAGCCCAAGTTTGCTACGTCTTCTTTCAAAATTATTTCCATACTTATTCCTCCTTTTATTATTTCATCATATCTGTAACATAAGGCAACAATGCCAAATGGCGTGCTCTCTTCACTGCTTGTGCAATGCGACGTTGGAACTTCAATGAAGTACCGGTAATACGACGAGGAAGGATCTTACCTTGTTCGTTCAAGAACTTCTTCAAGAATTCCGGATCTTTGTAGTCTATGTACTTGATACCGCTCTTCTTGAAACGGCAGTATTTCTTTTTCTTTACATCTACTGAGGGAGGTGTCAAATATCTGATTTCTGATTGCTGTGCCATAATTAGTTCTCCTTTTGAGTTGATTTCATATTTCTTCTTTTTGCAGCGTATTCTGCGGCAAATTTATCTTGACGGAAAGTCAAGAAACGGATCACGCGTTCGTCACGACGGAAATTGATTTCCAATTTTTCTATGACTTGAGGCTCAGCATTGAACTCTATGAGTTGGTAAAATCCTGTACTTTTCTTTTGGATAGGATAAGCCAACTTCTTGAGTCCCCAATTCTCCTCATTGATTACTTCTGCGCCCTCTGCTACGAGGAGTGCTTTGAATTTGTCTACCGCTTCCTTCATCTGAGCATCAGACAAAACGGGAGTTAAAATGAAAACGGTTTCGTATTGATTCATACTCTACGTTGATTTGGTTATAAAATATATTTTTTATCGCCTGCAAAAGTAAGGCTTTTATCTTAATTAGCCAATACTTCGCTGATTTTTATATGCTTCTATAGCTTTCTTTACAGATCCGTATTGTAAAAGTAGCGCACGTGCCTCTGTTTCCGGCAAGCCTATTTCTTCTACAATCATATTTGTACCGCGCAAAACAAGCTTCTCATTACTCAGTTGCATATTTACCATCTTGTTCCCTTTTACTCTGCCAAGCTGAATCATAACAGAAGTGGAAATCATATTCAGAATCATTTTTTGTCCTGTACCGGATTTCATACGAGAACTGCCTGTTACATATTCCGGTCCTACTATCATCTCTATCGGTACGTCCGACACTTGTGCCATAGGAGTATCGGGATTACTGGTGATGCACGCGGTGAGTATACCGTGTTCTTGAGCTTTGCGGAGGGTATGCACTACATAAGGCGTAGTGCCGGAAGCCGCTATTCCTATCACGGTATCTTGGGCAGATATCTGATGAGATACCAATTCTTCCCAGCCTTTTTCCACATTATCTTCTGCTCCTTCTACCGGATTTCTCAAGGCACTATCTCCTCCTGCTATAAGCCCTATTATATAAGTAGGTGGAAGTCCAAAAGTAGGAGGAATTTCCGATGCGTCCAATACTCCTAATCTGCCACTTGTACCTGCACCCATATAAAAAATACGTCCTCCTGCCTGCATTCTGGGCACAATCTGCACTACCAATTTTTCTATTTGTGGAAGAGCTTTCTGTACAGCCAATGCAACTTTTTGGTCTTCTTCGTTTATTTCTCTAAGAATTTCTCCTACAGATTTCTCTTCCAAATGATCGTATAGTGATGCTTGTTCTGTGATTTTCTTAAAACTCATAATCGGAATGGTGTGAATTTATTATTGAGGTGTTTTTATCGTGTTATATTGAATAAGTCCGTTCATCGGGCTTTTCTCTATTTTTCCTATCGTAGCACGATACTCTGTGCATACTTCTTGCAATAGTTCTTTATAATGATATGCTACAGACCCTACGAAATGAACAGGGTATTGGTCTATAGGATATTGCAAGAGATTTCGGGAGAAAAACTCTCTGAAACTATCCACGACCAAAGCTCTCATACAAGGCTCGGTAATGTGCTCTTTTATAAAAGGAGAAAAGTGTGCCAAAAACCTATTGGGAAAAGGACGTTTATATACTCGCTCCAAAATTTCTATAGGCTGAAGCTGATAAGTGCTAAGAAACTGTTCTTTTAGTGCTATAGGCATCTGATTTTTCAATAAATCGCCTATCAATCGCTTTCCTAAATACGCACCACTCCCTTCATCTCCGAGTATATACCCCAAAGGAGATACCTGCGCACGAATTTCTGCCCCATCGTAAAAACAAGAATTGGATCCCGTACCCAATATGCAAGCGATACCGGCGTCTTTGCCACAAGTAGCATGTGCCACTGCCAATAAATCGGAAGCTATGTGTATTGTATCTTCTATGGTGAGATATTGAGAAAAGACCTTCTTCAGAAAATCGGTGTGTTCCGAATGCGTACAACCTGCTCCATAATAATGGATGGCATAAAAAGAAGTAGTAAATAATTGTGGTAACAAAGTGTGAGAAAAAACCTCCTCTATCTCTTTCTTTGATTGAAAAAAAGGATTTATACCAAGTGTTTCTATGCGTTGGGCTATTTCTCCATTTTTCAGCACGCACCAGTCTGTCTTGGTGGAACCGCTGTCTACTATGAGTAGTATTCGTTCTTCCATATTATAAAATATAGGGCGAAGGTACACTATTGTCCACTATGAGCGTATTTCCCGAAAAGTTTTTTTAGTTATAATCCCAAATAAAAGCAGAAAATTATTGCAAGTATAAAAATAAGCCGTATCTTTGCACCGTCGTTAAGAAAACGAACGGGGTGTAGCGCAGTCCGGTTAGCGCACCTGCTTTGGGAGCAGGGGGTCGTGGGTTCGAATCCCGCTACCCCGACAGAAGAAAAAAGCCTTTAGGAAGAATCCTAAAGGCTTTTTCTTTATACCTTAAACCATATCATTTCTATCACCACAAACAACGTAGATATAACACAAAAAAAAGACTTCCACACTTGCAGAAGCCTTTTTTGTCGTACACCCATGGGGAGTCGAACCCCAATCGTCGGAACCGGAATCCGATATTCTATCCATTGAACTATGGGTGCATCTATATTTTGGAACGACAAAAATAGCAGGAATCAGGGATACTGCCTACATTTCGCTCATAAACTTTACATCGTTTCTCTTTCTTGTGAAAAAAGATATGACCACTCGCCTTAAAAAAGGTAAGTAAAGCCATATCTTCTATTCCTATTAAACAGCGTTTTATTCTTTTTCTCCGTAACAGAGATCACCGGCATCGCCCAATCCCGGCACGATATAAGAATGCGCATTAAGCTCCGGGTCTATCGCAGCACACCAAATCGTAGTTTTATCTGCCGGGAAATGTTCGCAAATATAGTCTATAGCCGGCTGACTGGCTATGATTGCAGCTATGTGTATATGTCCCGGTACTCCTTTTGTGAGCAATGCCTGGTAAGAAAGTTCCATAGAAGCTCCTGTCGCAAGCATAGGATCTGTAAGGATAAGGGTTTTACCATCTAAGCGAGGAGATGCGATATACTCTATATGTACCTGAAAAATATCTTTTCCGGTATACTTTCTAAATGCAGACACAAAAGCATTTTCTGCACGATCAAATGTGAGATGAAAACCGGCGTGGAAAGGAAGACCCGCACGCAAAATCGTAGCGATAACAGGTTCTATGGCAGGTACAGATTGTACAGCAGGTGCCAAGGGAGTTTCTACGTGCATATCTTTGTAAGGGAGTGCCTTACTTATCTCATATGCCATAATTTGACCTATACGTTCTACGTTCTTTCTAAAACGCAAACTGTCTTTCTGAATATGGATATCACGCAGTTCCGCTACATACCGGTTCAGCACAGTATTCTCTTTACTTAAGTCGTAAATCTTCATAAGAATATGTAAGTTTGGATTTTGTTTATTGCTTACCGGAATGCAAAGGAACAAAATAAAATGCAAAGTCCAACTAACAATACGCAGAGAAGTAAAGAAAAAGGTGAAATAATTAGAGATTTTTTTCTCTAATTGGTAGTAGCAAACGAAAAGAAAGACGTACTTTTGCCTTGCCTACAAAATAAGAGAGAGTACTTACCTCTTTGAGTAGCAAAGACGAAGATTACTATAACGCTAATTAAAATAATAGAAAATGGCAAATTTAGATTTAAGCAAGTACGGCATTACTGGTGTAACAGAAATCGTACACAATCCTTCTTATGAAGTCTTGTTCGCAGAAGAAACCAAAGCAGGACTGGAAGGTTTTGAAAAAGGACAAGTAACAAAGATGGGTGCAGTCAATGTAATGACCGGTGTATATACAGGACGCTCACCTAAGGATAAGTTCTTCGTAAAAGATGCTACCAGCGAAAACACTGTATGGTGGACTTCTGAAGAATACAAAAACGACAACAAGCCCGTAGATGCTAAATGCTGGGAAGCTGTAAAGGGATTGGCTACAAAAGAACTTTCCAACAAACGCCTTTTCGTAGTAGATGCTTATTGCGGTGCAAACGAAAACACTCGCCTCAAACTCCGTTTCATTATGGAAGTAGCTTGGCAAGCACACTTCGTAACCAATATGTTTATCCGTCCTACAGCAGAAGAATTGGCAAACTTTGGTGAACCGGACTTTGTCATTATGAATGCTTCTAAAGCGAAAGTAGAAAACTACAAAGAATTGGGCTTGAACTCAGAAACTGCGGTGGTATTTAACCTCACAGAAAAAATTCAAGTAATCTTGAATACTTGGTATGGTGGAGAAATGAAGAAAGGTATGTTCTCTTATATGAACTACTTGCTCCCTCTCAAGGGTATGGCTTCCATGCACTGTTCTGCCAACACAGATAAAGAAGGTAAGAGCTCTGCTATCTTCTTCGGACTTTCCGGTACAGGTAAAACCACTCTTTCTACAGACCCGAAACGTTTGCTCATCGGTGATGACGAACACGGTTGGGACGATGAAGGTATCTTCAACTTTGAAGGTGGTTGCTACGCTAAGGTTATCAACTTGGATAAAGAAAGCGAACCGGATATTTGGAATGCCATCAAGCGTAACGCTCTCTTGGAAAACTGTACAGTAGACGCAGAAGGAAACATTAACTTCGCAGATAAATCTGTAACAGAAAACACACGTGTTTCTTATCCTATCTACCATATAGAAAACATTGTAAATCCTGTATCAAAAGGTCCTCACGCTAAACAAGTGATCTTCCTTTCTGCAGATGCTTTCGGTGTATTGCCTCCGGTATCTATCTTGAATCCGGCACAAACTCAATACTACTTCTTGTCCGGTTTCACTGCAAAGTTGGCTGGTACTGAACGTGGTATCACAGAACCTACTCCTACTTTCTCTGCTTGCTTCGGTGCTGCATTCCTCTCTCTCCACCCAACAAAATACGGTGAAGAACTCGTGAAGAAGATGGAAAAAACCGGTGCTAAAGCATACTTGGTAAATACAGGTTGGAATGGTACAGGAAAACGTATCTCCATCAAAGATACACGTGGTATCATTGACGCTATCTTAGATGGTTCTATAGATAAGGCTCCTACTAAAACTATCCCTTACTTTGACTTCGTAGTTCCTACAGAATTGCCCGGCGTAGATCCTAAAATCTTAGACCCACGCGATACTTATGCAGATGCAAAAGTATGGAACGAAAAAGCAGAAGACTTGGCTGGACGTTTCATTAAGAACTTTGCAAAATTCACAGGAAACGAAGCAGGTAAAGCTTTGGTAGCTGCCGGTCCAAAATTGTAATCTCAGCGAATACACGCTATCGTGTATAAAACCAAGAGGGTGAATGCTCACGTGCAGCATTCACCCTTTCTTTTTGTGTGCTTATCACGCTGATGGATTTTAAGTTAAAACATATTTTAGTATAAACACTATCTTTACGTTATCAAAATGCAGTCTGTAGCCTGTTTGCACAAGGGTTTGATAGCAAGCCTTGCTACCACGATAAGATATGCTCCGTATCACGGAAAGAAGCCTTGCTATCACGATAGCGTTATAACGCTACCAAATGAGAGATAGACAAACATTCCACACGCCTTTGTTTCGTCGTTTTTTACTTCTCAAAAACATCATTATCCTACACGTTATTCTGGACTTTGGAAGATATAAGTGAAAAAAATCTCCTCGTATTTTCTACCCTGCTTCTGTTAATAAAACCTTTTCCTCTCTCACTTCTTTCTTTTCCTACGAATAAATCTCAAACACCTTATTATATAATACCACGTTTTTAGTACATTTGTGCACAAAATAAAAAACAAAAAGCGATGTCGGAGACAAAAAAGATAAAAACAGCCCTCGTATCAGTATACCACAAAGATGGTTTGGAATTACTTTTGAGAAAACTACACGAAGAAGGTGTGCAATTTCTATCCACCGGTGGCACACGTACTTTCATAGAATCCTTAGGTTTTCCTTGCCAAGCCGTAGAAGACCTTACAGGTTATCCTTCTATATTGGGGGGACGTGTAAAAACATTGCACCCCAAAGTTTTCGGTGGGATATTGGGACGCAGAGCCTTAGTAGAAGACCAAGCAGAAATGGAGAAGTATGAAATCTCTCCTATAGATCTCGTTATAGTAGATCTCTATCCATTTGAAGCGACTGTGGCTTCCGGTGCTTCCGAAGCAGATATTATAGAAAAGATAGACATAGGTGGCATTTCACTTATTCGTGCAGCCGCAAAGAATTTCCAAGATGTGGTCATAGTGCCTTCCAAAGCAGAATATGCTACACTCTCCGAGATTTTGGCAGAGCGAGGAGCCGCTACCACCCTCAAAGAAAGACGCCAATTTGCCACAGCGGCTTTCGGGGTATCTTCACGCTACGACACCGCTATTAGAGCATACTTTGCCAACATCAAGAATTAAGACACATTTTATTCATCGTAAAAAAGAAAGAAAATGGGATTATTTTCCTTTACCAAAGAAATAGCCATAGACCTTGGCACTGCGAACACCATTATCATTAGCAATGGAAAGATCGTAGTAGATGAGCCTTCTGTGGTAGCATTGGACCGTAAGACAGACAAGATGATAGCTGTAGGAGACCGTGCAAAAATGATGTACGAAAAAGAAAACCCCAATATACGCACAGTACGTCCCCTCAGAGATGGTGTGATAGCAGATTTCAATGCCTGCGAGCAAATGATGAGAGGACTTATCAAGAAAGTAAAAACAGGCAGACACCTCTTTACTCCATCTTTGCGTATGGTCATAGGAGTACCTTCCGGCTCTACCGAAGTAGAATTGCGTGCAGTAAGAGATAGTGCAGAGCACGCAGGTGGCAGAGACGTTTATCTCCTCTTTGAACCTATGGCAGCCGCTATAGGTATAGGCTTGGACGTAGAAGCACCGGAAGGAAATATGATAGTAGACATAGGTGGTGGTTCTACAGAAATTGCCGTAATCTCATTGGGTGGTATCGTATCCAATAATTCCATTCGCATAGCAGGAGATGATCTCACAGCAGATATTCAAGAATATATGAGCCGTCAGCACAATGTAAAAGTGAGTGAACGTATGGCAGAACGCATCAAAATAAATGTAGGCGCAGCCCTCACGGATTTAGGAGATGATGCACCGGAAGATTACATAGTTCGTGGTCCAAACCGTATCACTGCACTACCTATGGAAGTTCCTGTAAACTACAAAGAAATAGCACATTGCTTGGATAAGAGTGTGGCAAAAATAGAAACAGCCATTCTCAATGCTTTAGAGAATACTCCTCCGGAACTTTATGCAGATATTGTAAACAACGGTATCTATCTCTCCGGTGGTGGCGCCTTACTTCGTGGTATAGACAAACGATTGACAGACAAGATAAACATACCATTCCATATAGCAGAAGAACCACTTCTGAGTGTGGCGAAAGGAACAGGTATAGCACTAAAGAATGTAGACAGATTTACTTTCCTTATGAGATAAGATCTGCTTTTCCATATCTATGAGCTATCTACTCAAGTTCTTAAAGCAATATCACTACATAGTATTATTCGTAGTGTTACAAGTACTTAGCTTGGTGTTATTGGCACGTTTCAATAACTACCAAGCAAGTGTTTTTTTATCTTCTGCCAATGAAGTGAGTGGAAAAATACATAGTTGGACATCGGAAGTTACGGGTTATTTCGGACTGAAAGAAGCCAATAAAAACATATCGCAGACCAACGCACGACTCTCCGCAGAAAACATTCGGCTAAAATCCATCATAGAAAGCCTTACCCAAGACAGCCTTGCTTTACAAGCTTGCGAGCAAGCTACAGGAGACAGTCTGCACCTTATCCTTACCAAAGTAGTGAACAACAGTGTCATTCACGCCAATAATTTTATTACCATAAACAAAGGACGGGCAGATGGTATAAAAGAAGAAATGGGAGTCATTTCCGGTACAGGCGTAGTAGGCATAGTTTATCTGGCAGGAGATCATTATTCCATTGTGCTTCCTATACTCAATTCCAAGAGCAGCATCAGCTGTAAAATTTCACGCACGGATTATTTCGGCTCTTTACATTGGGACGGAATCTCTTCTCAATATGCATATATAGAAGATTTGCCACGCCACGCCGAATTTTCACTGGGAGACAGTATCATCACCAGCGGGCATAGCACCGTATTCCCGGAAGGACTTCATATAGGAACCATAGACGATATGACAGATAGTCGTGATGGACAATCATTTACCTTGAAAGTTAAATTGGCAGCAGATTTTGCACGTTTAAGAGATCTCATTATCATAGATAACAGCAGAAAAAAAGCCCAACGTATAGTAGAGGACAGCCTCAAAAACAGCTTAGAAAAATAAGAAGAGATGGGAACACATCTACAACGCATACTTTGGTTTATATTCTTAGTACTTCTTCAAGTACTGGTACTCAATCACGTGCATATAGGTCAATATGCCACTCCCTTACTATACGTTTACTTTATCTTGAAAATACGAAGCGATGCTACTACCACTTCCCTCCTATTGTGGGGATTTGCATTGGGCATCTGTATAGATTTATTCAGTAACACTATCGGGCTCAATGCAAGTGCCTTATTATGGTTAGCACTATTGAGGAAACCCTTATTGCGTATGAACTCAAAAAGAGATTTCAATGAGATTTACACGCCGTCCCAGAAAAGTATGGGTTTCACAGGATTCTTACTCTACATTAGTATTGGGACACTTCTATGCAGCCTGCCACTGCACATTGTAGACAACTTTTCGTTTTTTCGCTTCAATGAAATACTACTCCAAGCAGTAAGTAGTACAGTATCTTCTGTGGTTTGCATACTATCCTTAGAGGCTATTAAAACAGAACAAGTATGAAAGAATATGACCTAGAACGCAGAAAATACGTCATCGGTGGAGCTGTGGTCTTCATCGTTATGCTATTTATCGTTCGTCTATTCACTCTACAAATAGCCAGCGAGGACTACAAACGAAATGCAGATAGCAATGCTTTTCTACGCAAACTTCAATACCCCAGTAGAGGAAATATCTACGACAGAGAGGGGAGACTCTTGGTTTATAATCAGCCTTCATTTGACATCACTGTCATTCTCAAAGAAATAGAACACTTAGATACATTGGAGCTAAGCAGAACCCTGAACGTCCCGATGGAAACCATCAGAAAACGTTTCAAGGATATGAAAGACCGTAGACTTAATCCGGGTTACTCTCCATATACACATCAAGTACTCCTCACACAAATACCACCCGAAGAGTGTGGCGTATTTCGTGAAAAACTATTCAGATTTCCTGGCTTCTACATACAACAACGTGCTACGAGGCAATACACTTATCACGCAGGAGCACATATATTGGGGGACATCGCAGAAGTTTCCAAAAAGGATATGGAAGCAGACCCTTATTATATAGCAGGAGATTATATAGGGAAATTGGGGGTGGAACGTTCTTACGAAAAACAACTACGAGGTGAGAAAGGAGTAGAAATTCTTCTCCGAGATGCACGTGGTCGCATACAAGGCAAATATATGAACGGGCAATTTGATAAAAATGCAGTGCCGGGAAAAAGCCTGACCCTCAGTTTAGACATAGAATTGCAAGCATTAGGAGAAAGATTATTAGAAGGGAAAATAGGTAGTATCGTGGCTATAGAACCATCTACCGGTGAAGTTTTATGTTTAGTGTCTTCTCCTACTTATGATCCCCATTTACTCGTAGGAAGAAACAGAGGAAAGAACCATCACGCCTTACAGCAAGATCCGTGGAAACCTCTGCTCAATAGAGCCATTATGGGAACTTATCCTCCCGGTTCTACATTTAAGACATCGCAAGCACTGACCTTCCTGCAAGAAGGTATTATCACCCCATCTACGATGTATGGTTGTGCGGGTGGATTTAGATATAAGAACTTGCGTGTAGGTTGCCACGCACACGCTTCTCCCTTAGCATTGGTACCTGCTATAGCAACCTCTTGCAATGCCTATTTTTGTTGGGGGCTGGTACATATGATAGGTGCAAAAGCTAAGTATGGCACTGTACAAAAAGCAATGGATACCTGGAGAGATTATATGGTAAATATGGGATTCGGCTATCCATTGGGTATAGACTTGCCGGGCGAAAAGAGAGGAATGATCCCCAATGCAAGTTACTACGACAAGCGTTACAAAGGTTCTTGGAATGGACTTACTGTCATCAGTATCTCCATTGGGCAGGGTGAAGTAACCCTTACTCCCCTCCAAATAGCCAATCTCGGTGCTACTATTGCCAATAGAGGTTACTTCATTACCCCACACGTAGTAAAAGAGGTAGAAAACGACACCTTAGATTCTACATATACCAATAAGCGTTACGTAAACATAGAGAGAAGACACTACGAAGAAGTAGTAAAAGGTATGCGCGCTGCAGTAACCGGAGGAACTTGTAGAGCTGCCAATATGCCCGATATAGCGGTTTGCGGGAAAACAGGTACTGCACAAAATCGTGGCAAAGACCACTCTGCTTTTATGGGATTCGCACCGATGGAAAATCCTAAAATAGCTGTAGCTGTATATGTAGAGAATGGAGGATTCGGTGCAGTCTATGGTGTACCTATAGGAAGGCTCATTATGGAAAAATACCTGAAAGGAAAGCTCTCCGATGAAGCAGAAGCATTGGCTACCAATATACAGAACAGAAAAATTAGTTATGGATTACAGGAGAGATAGTATTTGGAAGCGTGTGGACTGGTGGACAATAAGTCTTTACCTCATACTCATCATTTGTGGGTGGTTCAGTATCTGTGGAGCCAGCTATGATTATGGAGAACCCAATTTCTTTGATTTTGCGACACGCTCCGGTAAGCAGCTCGTTTGGATGGGCTGTGCCGTAAGTTTAGGTTTTGTCATTCTTATGGTAGAAGATCATATTTATGAAACCTATGCATACTTGCTCTATGGGCTGATGATACTGATTCTCTTCGGGACGATATTCAATCCCACAGAAATAAAAGGTTCAAGGTCTTGGATTGTATTGGGACCTGTAAGTTTACAGCCGGCAGAATTTGCAAAATTTACTACCGCACTTGCTCTGGGCAAGCTTATGGGAGAGTATTCTTTCAGCATTCAGCGATTTAAGCATCTTCTATCGGCACTGCTCATCATTCTTGTGCCTATGTTGCTTATCATTATGCAGAGAGAAACAGGATCCGCATTGGTTTACCTTACTTTTTTCTTGGTACTATATAGAGAAGGAATGACAGGAACTGTGTTATTTGCCGGAATTTGTGCTGTAGTCTACTTTGTCGTAGGCGTAAAATTTGGTATGAGCTTAATGCCAGATGAAGTAAGCTCTTGGGGAGAAGTATCTACCTTATCTATCATTTTGTTCTTGAGTATTGGACTGATGGCCGGATATGGCAAACGCAATCTTTTCCCTTCTCAATATGTATTCTTGGGAACACTGCTTCTCCTCCTGATAGCAATACTTGTTTCTACTCATCTCATAGCTTTCAATGTAGCCTATGTATTATGGGGATTGATTGGCTTGATGATGATTTACCTGCTGTATCATTACTTCAAGATGCGATTACGCAATTATTTATATATAGCATTCTTCCTCATAGGCTCTGTAACTTTCTTTTTCTCTACAGAATACGTATTTGAAAAAGTATTAGAGCCTCATCAAAGAATACGTATAGAAGTGCTCTTGGGTATGGAAGATGATCCCGCAGGGGCAGGATATAATGTAAATCAGAGTAAGATAGCGATTGGTTCCGGCGGCTTGCTTGGCAAAGGTTTTCTCAATGGAACACAAACCAAACTGAAATATGTACCGGAACAAGATACTGACTTTATTTTCTGCACAGTGGGAGAAGAAGAAGGATTTGTGGGTTCCAGCATTGTATTGATTTTATTTGCTACACTCATTTTACGCCTTATTTACCTTGCAGAAAGGCAAACTTACAAGATTGCACGTGTATATGGCTATGGTGTACTTTGTATTTTCTTCTTCCACCTGTTCATCAATGTAGGTATGGTTTTAGGTTTAACACCTGTGATAGGTATCCCACTGCCTTTCTTCAGCTATGGAGGCTCTTCACTATGGAGCTTTACAATCCTACTTTTTGTTTTTCTTCGGTTGGACGCCTCCAGAAAAGCGTAGTTCTATCCCTACATCTGTAATACCGGAGAGTAGCTTTGTACGCATCAAATGATGAATACGGAAATTTCCTGTCATACTATCTACAGGCAAATATAAGGTGTAAGGCAATTTCTGTGTACAAGTAAAAAGAGAGCCGGTGCTATTTCCCTCGTACCAGCGTCCTTTATCGTCTGCCAACTGAACGTGCAGTGTATCTCCTACATAACCCGTGGACTTATCCATATCGTGTTCTATCCATAGCCACAAATCTTTGTAAGGATATACATCTGTATGCCGAACAGACACTGCTACCTCATACTTACCTGCAGGTAACATAGCAGGTACAGAATAGTTCAGTGTATCTGTACGTTCCCATATTCCATTCTCTGCTGTAGGCTGATATACGTGATAACCTACAGTATCTCTACAACCGGAGATAAGTATAGCCATACAGCAACTTAAGAATAAGCCACAATAGCTACCCCAAGTGTTCTTTCGCTTATTCCGAAACATTGCGAGGCGATGTATTCTCCGTTTTTTCTCCACCTTCACGTCTACGCTTCTGATGGTGTCGTGGGCGTTCAGAACGTGAACCACTATGAGTTTTGCTTGTATCTTGCTCTTGCGCTTTCTCCGGTCTTCTCTCTCCGGTATTGCGCTGAGGTTTACGCTTCTTATTCTTCTTAGAGGGTTGCTGGTCAAAGCGAGTAAGACTCTCTTGTTCCAAGAGGTCTTTGGGAGCTTCCTGTACGATTTCTTCGCCTACCACTACCAATTGTTCAGGACGTTCTCCACGCTTGTTCATCTGCAGTACTTTGAAAGCGTGCTGTGGGGTAATCGTAGCTTCGTTTGCCAAGAATCGTTTATCCGTACTATAGGTAATGGTACCTTTCAAGATGTCTGCTTTGAACCAATAATAGGTATTATCTTTTGTTTCCAAAGCTATTTCTCTGCTGGGGAAACGTTTTTGAGATTCTGCATAGACATCTACTTCATAATTCATACAGCACTTCAGCTTGGCACATTGTCCTGCCAAACGGGTTGGTTTAAGAGATATTTCCTGCAATCTGGCAGCCGTAGTAGATACCGATGTAAAATTACTGAGCCATGTAGCGCAACATAATTCTCTACCGCAAGGTCCTATACCTCCTATACGTCCTGCTTCTTGGCGAGCACCAATCTGTTTCATCTCTATGCGCACACGAAATTCTTCTGCCAAGACTTTGATAAGTTGTCTAAAGTCTACACGCTCATCTGCTATATAATAGAAAATAGCTTTGTTTCCATCTCCTTGAAACTCTACATCGCCTATCTTCATCTTCAGACCCAAGTTATTGGCTATTTGTCTGGAACGTATCATCGTTTCATGTTCACGAGCCTTGGCTTCTGCATATTTCTCCATATCTACCGGTTTCACCTTTCTGTAGATACGTTTAATCTCCGATAAGTCTTTCAGCTTAGCCTTTTTCATTTGCAGCAGTACAAGTCTGCCTGTAAGTGTTACTGTACCTATATCGTGTCCGGGATTGGACTCTACAGCTACGATGTCTCCTTTTTCTATAGGTATGGCGTTGCTGTTTTTATAATAGCCTTTGCGGGTATTTTTGAATTGCACTTCTACATAGCCTGTAGTATCTTCGTTTCCGGGTACGCCCGACAGCCAATCGAAAGTATGCAACTGGTTATCCTGCTTTCCGCAACCTTTACTACAGATGGTGCAACCACCACGCTTTATGAGGTATTTATTCTTCATTCTTTCTTTACATAAGTGCGAAGCATTTGCTTCACTTTGTTTTGCACATTTGCTGTGTGCCTTGATTATATTTAATGTTTCAAAAGCATGATCATCTTCAGTGAGAGATCAAAAAAGACCATCTTGGCATTCACGTTCTGCTCTATATGTTGCAAAGCTTCTGCCAAAGTCTCATTCATTTCTATTACATTTTTCTCGTTTATAAAAGGAGCAAACTTTACAGCGAACTTCCGTTCTTGCTCATTGAGATATACCATTTCCGGTGCATGAAAATTGGTCATAAAGTTCTCACGTACCATACGCAAAGCGTATTGCAAAAAGCGTTTCTGACTTTCTCTACCCGTAGAGGATTCCACCTCACTCCATTCCTTGAGCTTTAATATATCTCTGCTCCATGCCAAACGCATAAGACTCACGAAGCTCTGGAAACAACGTTCACTTTCCTCGTTCAGGCTAATGTACTCCATAGCACGCACAAAACTGCCATTGGCACGTCTGGAAACATCTGTAGCATCTGCCACAGAAAGTCCCATACGTTCCTGTAGATAAGCAGCCAATACCGTAGTGTCTATAGGGGGGAAATGTATGCGTTGTGTTCTGCTCAAAATGGTAGGCAACAGAAACTCTTCTGCATCTGTAATGAGAATAAAAAGGGTTTGCGGATAAGGTTCTTCCAAGATTTTGAGCAACTTATTGGCGGCTGCTTCGTTCATCTTTTCGGGTTGCCATATAATCATGATTTTGTACTCTCCTTCTGCTACTTTGAGTAAGAGGTCATCTTGTATCTCATCGCTTTGAGAGACATAAATCATAGGTTGCTGATTTTCCAATTTCAGAGCTTCAGCCCATTGCACAGGCGTGATGTCCGGCTGTTTGAGAAGGGCTTGTCTCCACTCCTTGATATAATCTATGCTACGTGCATTCTTACTACCACGATTCACTATAGGGTAGGAAAAGTGCAGATTGATATGCTCTAATTTATCAAAAGCCAAACAAGAAGGACAGGAACCACAAGCATCTTCTGCCGAAGGGTGATGACAAGACACATAGCGAGCCAGTGCCAAAGCCATAGGCATCTTGCTCACGCCTATTCCCCCACTGAAAAGCAAGGCATGAGGCAGTCTATTATGTCGCACACTCTGTAAAAGTTTCTCTTTGAGGGCGGCTTGTCCTATCACATCTCTAAAAAACATTCCGTTTTTATTCTTTTATCGCAATTTTTGAGGATATATCTCCTTGCAAAAATACAGAAAAAAACTTGGGATACAATAAGGCTGTCCCTACAAGAAAAGCGGGTACTGCAAGTGTAGAAGCAAATCGCACCAACCGAAATGTTATTTTAACAAATATATGTTTACTCTTCTATGGACAGACTTAAATCCCTCATAAACCCTCCTACAGCAATCTGTGGAGGGGGTGTTGATAGCAAGGCTTGCTATCACGATAAGATATGCTCCGTATCACGGAAAGAAGCCTTGCTATCACGGTACGGAGCATATCTTATCAACGTAGGATTCGTATCCTATGAAAACAAGGCAAAAACGATCCTCCAACGTATAAATGAAATTATACGTGAGTTCGGGATAAGCATTTCTTAGAAAATAGCCAATTGTTGTGTGTTCTCAATGTATACTGGCAGTGCGCTTGGTTTGTTCTCAAAGAAGGAATAAGCCGCTAATGCAGCGCATACGTTGATGATAAAATTGTGGA
>JALEQJ010000017.1 GCA_022764505.1 Phocaeicola sp.
TTTATTCTTTCCACCGATATAGGTTTCGTCCGCTTCCACTTTACCCTCCAGCATGGATTCGTTGGCAAGGTACATTTGTCGTCTTATCTTTTGAAGCATATACCAAGCCGTCTTTTGCGTTACCCCGATATGACTTGCCAACTGATAGGATGAAATACCTTTCTTGTCGTTGGTAACGTACCATATGGCAGAAAACCAGTTACGCAAGCTGACCTTTGTCTTTTCAAACATCGTACCCGTGCGGACGGTGAAGTTCTTACTTGTATTTTTACAGCGATATTTACCACTTTTCAATTTATAAACCTTTGAGGTCTTGTCGAAAGGTGAAACAGGTTTTCCATGCCAATTAATGGCTTCAAGGTGTCTGATACAACTTTCCTCATCGGGGAAAAGTTCATTTAGAGCCGGAATAGAGTTCGCTTTGAGTTCAAACGGGTCTTTCATAAGTCTTTCCTCCAACTTTTAATGATGTTATAATTTACAAAGATTGATTTGTTCAACAATGAGTTCACAGAGAAAATCTTGATAGAAATCTGATAACCTCCTGTGCGTATAACGAAAAAGTAGAAGGCGGAGTAAGTCGGATTTGAGTTAAATGATGTGAAGATGGTATGGAAAGATACGTTATATAGTTGTCATGCTAATATAATCGAAATCTTTCTGCACAATATTTCAACAACATGGCAATAACAAAAGCCGATACAAGTATGTTTTCGGCTTTTGTTTTGACGATAAAGGAAAGAGAATAGTTAAATAAATAGAAAAGACTGGTTCGGGGATTTCTCGACTCCAGCCTTTCTAAGATTTTCCTGTGTAGATATGTATATCAGTCCTTAACTATACCCAAGACCTCACGCCTGCCATCTGGCAAGAGCCCGAGGAGGGTATAATAAGCCTCCCGACGCACGCTATCCTCCCTGCGAGTAGGGCTAAAGGTTGCATCAATGAATACTGCCAGATATCGGCTGGAGAGTTCCCGATTGAGCCAAGCCTCGACCTCTTCGGCACAAGACCTTGAGAGGTAGCTCACCTGCTGTTTGCTGTAATGTTTGCCGTAGAGTTCTTCGGCTACTTCACCTATCTGCTCCGTGGTTAAGCCCTTGCTATAAAGACTTGTGAAAAGGTGGGCACTCTCCTCATCCTCTCGCTTAATCACTGCCAAGAGTACGGGGTAGAAACTCCCTTGACGGGTGCGAGGCACTTTAAGATGAAACTCATAATGTCCATAACAGAAGCGGCGTGGGCGAAAGCCATTGCCACTATCTGCGGTTTCATCAAGAAACATTCTTCGTTCGTGGTGCATCAAGCTACCTGAGAATTATCTCAATGAGCTTATTAAAACTATCAGAGCTACTTGTTGCTTTGAGGATAAATTCCGAAATTTGGTCACGTGTAAGTTCCATTTTTTTATCTGTTTTAGGTTCGCACCTCTAAGATACGAAGTTTGGAGCTTACACACTTTTTTAGGACACTACCTCTTATCGTGATAGCAAGGCTTGCTATCAGCACCCCCTCTACAAGCCATTGTAGACGGCTTTTTCTGTGTAGAGAAAAGACTCCGTCTATTTGTTAATACCGCAATATGGTTTAACAAAAAAAATCGTGCTTACTCACGGAGAGTAAACACGATTCATATTTAGTACTAACCAATAATATCCTGTTTAGCAGATACGACGTGCGCCATTGCCTATCACCACATCGTACACCTTAGGACTATGTCCGAATTTTGCTTTGAAACGTTCTTTGGCTGTAGTGACGAAGGTTTCGTAGAGTTCATTCTTCACAAGGTTAATAGTACAACCACCGAAACCACCTCCCATTACACGGGAACCGGTTACACCACAGTCAAAAGCGAGGTCATTCAAGAAGTCCAATTCCGGGCAACTTACCTCGTAGAGTTTACTCATACCATAGTGTGTTTCGTACATTTTTTGTCCTACTGTATCGTAGTCTTTCCTGCCCAAAGCTTCGCAAACGTCCAAGACACGCTGGATTTCTGCAATCACATAAGCTGCACGCATATAGTCTTCTTCGGAAACTTGCGCCTTCACTGCTTCCAGCATCTCCGGAGTACAGTCTCTCAAATATTCTACGGCAGGGTGTGTCTTCTTGATTTCTGCTACTACACGTTCGCAACTTTCTCTACGCTTATTGTAAGCAGAAGAAGCCAATTCGTGTTTCACCACAGAATCCAGCAATACCAAGCGGTAGCCTTTGGGTTCAAATGGGAAGTACTCGTACTCCAAAGAACGACAATCCAAACGAATGAGCATTCCCTCTTTTCCGAATACCGAAGCAAACTGATCCATAATACCACACTTCACACCACAATAGTTGTGTTCGGTAGCTTGTCCTACCTTTGCCAACTCAAAAGCATCTATTTTATTGTCTGCAAAAAGATCATTGAGGGCAAATGCATACGTACTTTCCAATGCCGCAGAAGAAGACATACCGGCTCCGAGTGGCACATTGCCTGCAAAAGCGGTATCGAAACCTTTTACGTCTACACCACGTTTGATCATCTCTCTGCAAACCCCGAAAATATATCTTGCCCAACTCGCTTTGGGGGCATCTTCTTCACGCAGTCCGAATTCTACATAGTCTTTCAGGTCTATAGAGTAAGCACGCACCTTGTCTGTACCATTGGGTTTTATTTCTGCCATCATACCCTTGTCTATCGCAGCAGGAAAGACAAACCCACCATTGTAATCGGTATGTTCTCCTATCAAATTGATACGACCGGGAGATGCATATACTTGCCCTGTTTCTCCTGTAAAATGCTTGATAAAACGGCTTCTCACAAATTCTATATCCATACCTTTTCTTATTAAGTATTACAAAAAACGCCATTCGCACTATGGCGAACAGCGCATATATTTTCTCTTTTATACCGGAATATCTTTGTTTACATTCTTGCAACCGATGAGTGCATAATAAAGTAAGTAAACAAGACCTGCTACGATAACCCAATAGCTTACAAGGTATCCTACACCACCCTCGGCAGAGTCTACAATGAAGTTTTGCAAAAGTGGCAAAATACCACCACCGCACACCATCACCATAAAGATACCGGAGGCTTTCTCTGTGTATTTACCCAGTCCTTCTACTGCAAGGTTGAAGATACCGCCCCACATCACAGAAGTACAAAGTCCTACGAGTACAAGCAAAGCCGCATTGATAGGTACATTGACCATACCGAACAAACCTTCCGAGTTATTCTTGAACACAAGCAAGCTCACCATACTGTCTGTAGGTGCAAACATAGCAGCCAATGTCAGTATCAAACCTACCGCAGAAGCTACTACCAGCATACCTTTCGCAGAGAATTTGCTGGCAAATGCAGCACCGAACAAACGACCAATCAGCATCAAGAACCAATAAGTGGCAGCTACAGAACCTGCTATAGCCGTAGCACCTGCACTACCATTCAAGCCCAATACGTCCAAGTCTGCATTCTGAAGCCATTTTTGCAATACATTAGGCACACCTACTTCTATACCTACATACACGAATACACCTACAGCACCGAGCAAGAAATGACGGAATGCCAATGGACTGTGTTCAAGTGTAGTTGCAGTTTGTGCAGCTCCTTGTTTTTCCGGAATCTTGGTAAACAGAATCACCACGAAAGCAAACGCAAAAATCGCCAATGCGGCATACATCAAGGGGAATACTTGGGTAATTTGCGCCTTCGCTATTTCAGGGATAAGAATACCTGTAAGGATAATCACTGTAGTACCACAAAGTGAATTGAACGAGCCACCGAATTGAATCAACTGATTACCACGATTGCCACCACCACCCAATGTATTGAGCATAGGATTCACTACAGTATTGAGCAAGCACATAGAAAAACCGGCAATGAATGCACCGAGCAAATACACACCGAAACTACCCATCACACCGGAAAGGGTTTGAATAGCCACACCTATGAAACCTACTGCAATAGCCATTAAGGCTGTTTTCTTATATCCATTCTTTTGTAGCAAAGTACCGGCAGGATAGCCCATCACGGCATAAGCAATAAAATTGGCAAATACGCCGAGCGTTCCCATCCAGTTGGGTACACCAAACTGATATTTCAAGACATCGCCCATAGGAGATGCCAAGTTTGTTACAAACGAGATCATCCCAAAAAGGAAAATCATGGCCACAATAGCAATGAGATTGCCCTGCGCCTTCTGTGGAGTTTGAGTTGTCATGTTATTTTTGATAATTTATTAATAATGTATTTGTTGTTTGTTTATGCTTCTACACCGAATTTATAAATAGTTTCTTGGCGGTATACTTCGCCCGGATTCAACACTGCTGTAGGGAAATGCGCTTTATTAGGAGTATCCGGAAAACGTTGTGCTTCAAAGCAAATGGCACTTCTGCGCGGGAAAGTATGCCCTTTATAGCCGGCAAATCCATTGTGCCAATTGGAAGTATAAATTTGCAGTCCCGGTTCTGTGGTATAAACCTCTATGCTTCTACCGCTCTGTGGCTCTACACAGTGGGCAGCCAAGGAAAGTGCACCGGCTTCTTGTTTATTCAGGACAAAACAGTGGTCATATCCTGCACCAAATTGGAGTTGTTCGTAAACTTCGTCTATTCTGCTACCTATAGTATGCGGAGTGCGGAAATCCATAGGCGTACCTGCCACATTCCATATTTCTCCCGTAGGAATAGACACCTCGTCTATAGGAACGAAATGATCCGCATAAAGGGTCAAGACTTGCTCATCTATCACAGGAGTAGATGCAGCTGTACCTGCCAAGCTAAAGAAAGCGTGGTGTGTAAGGTTCACTATGGTCTTACGGTCTGTAGTAGCCTCATACGTTATCTTCAGCTCGTTCTCTGCTGTGAGTGTATAAATTACAGTCGTCTTAAGTTCTCCGGGAAATCCTTCCTCCATATGTGCAGAAACATAAGACAACCGAAGCGTATTTTCTGCAGTTTGCACAGCGTCCCATACTCTTTTATGAAAACCTGTAGGTCCTCCGTGTAAGGAGTTGGGTCCATTGTTTATATTCAAACTGTAAGAAACACCATCTAAAATAAATTTACCTTTTGCGATACGATTTCCATAACGACCTATGAGCGTACTCAAGAAAGGTTCCGGACTATTTATCAAGGCTTGTATATGGTCGTGCCCCTGCACGATATTGGCATAATGCCCGTCTTTATCCGGAGTCATAATAGCCAATATAGCTCCGCCATAATTGGTTACAGCCACTTCTATCTGTCCATTGGTAAGTATAAATAAATCTGTATGCTTATCGCCTACTTGGGTTTGAAAGTCTTCTCTTTTTAATCCCGAGCGATTGTTTAGAGCGTAATAGTTGCCTTGCATGGTTCTGTAATGCTTTAATCCGAAGATATATCTATGCAAATAAAAAGATTTTATTTAATATACCCAAATTCATAAAGGAAGAAATAAAACACCCCTACATCATAATGAATTTGTGATTTTTCCGGATACAAAAATGACAGAGAATAGAGATTTATTTTATCTTTGCGCCATTCATTAGAGCAAAAAAGTATGAAGAGAGCGATGTTTCAAATAGCAAGCATTACAACTTGCATAAAAAGAAGAAAATATGATGCCACAATGATAATTCTCTGTTGCATTTCCATTTCACGCTCAACTCTACACACTGTTCTACTCCACCCGAAACTTCGCACCTGCCAGTTGTCGGGTTTTTTTATACTCTGATTTTTTTACAATTTACATATACAGTTATATGACGAACTTGAGATTTCAAATGGTGGAAAAAGCCTTCCACAAACGTGCTATTCCTATAGAAGTACCCGACAGTCGCCCTTCCGAGTATTTCGCAAGCCAAGTCTTTGACAGGGAGAAGATGAGAAAATACCTACCACATCAAACATTTCTCCAGCTCATAGAAGTGATAGACCATGGCGTAAAATTGGACAGAAGCATAGCAGACGAAGTAGCTGCCGGTATGAGAAGATGGGCAGAAACGTTGGGTGTAACCCATTATACTCACTGGTTTCAGCCACTTACAGACGGTACAGCAGAAAAGCACGATGCTTTCATAGAACACGACGGCAAAGGTGGATTGATAGAAGATTTTTCCGGTAAACTGCTTGTACAGCAAGAACCAGATGCTTCTTCTTTCCCCAATGGCGGTATTCGCAACACATTTGAAGCACGTGGCTACAGTGCTTGGGACGCCACTTCTCCTGTCTTCGTGATGGACGGCACACTCTGTATTCCTACCATATTCATCGCCTATACGGGAGAATCTTTGGACTACAAAGCCCCTCTACTGAAAGCTCTTTCTGCAGTGAGCAAAGCAGCATTGGGCGTAGTACAGTATTTTGAGCCACAAGCTACCAAAGTATATTCTTATTTAGGTTGCGAACAAGAGTATTTCCTCGTAGACGAAAGCCTTTATTTGGCACGTCCGGACTTATTGCTTACGGGCAGAACGCTTATGGGACACGAATCTTCCAAGAACCAGCAATTGGAAGATCACTACTTCGGTGCTATTCCGGAACGTGTATCTGCCTTTATGAAAGACTTGGAAATCCACGCACTGAAACTCGGCATTCCTACCAAAACACGACACAATGAAGTTGCTCCCCATCAGTTTGAATTGGCTCCTATCTACGAAGAATGCAATTTGGCTGTAGACCATAATATGATACTTATGGCACTTATGGAGAAACTGGCAAGAAAGCACGGCTTCCGTGTATTGCTTCACGAGAAACCGTTCAAGGGTATCAATGGTTCCGGAAAGCATAATAACTGGTCGCTGGGTACAGATACAGGCACAGCCCTTATGTCTCCCGGAAAGACTACAGAAGAAAACATCAGGTTTATAGTATTCATAGTGAACACACTTATGGCGGTTTATCGTCATAATGGTTTACTCAAAGCCTCTATTATGAGTGCTACAAATGCACACAGACTGGGTGGACACGAAGCTCCTCCTATCATCATATCTTCTTTCTTGGGGAAACAGCTGACCAAGGTTTTGGATCATTTGGACCAAAGCACAGACGAAGCGGCTATCCATATAAAAGGGAAATACGAGCTGAATATGGGCATTCCACATATCCCGGAGCTACTCATTGACAATACAGACAGAAACCGCACTTCACCTTTCGCTTTCACGGGCAATAGATTTGAGTTCCGTGCGCCCGGTTCTACTGCCAACTGTGCCAGTGCTATGATAGCTCTCAATACAGCCGTAGCACAACAGCTTACTTTCTTCAAACAAGAAGTAGACACCCTCATACAGCAAGGTTCACCCAAAATGAGAGCTATCCTGCAAGTAATAAAGAAATATATTCGTCTGTCCAAGCCTATCCGTTTCGAAGGAAATGGTTACAGTGCCGAATGGAGAGAAGAAGCCATCAAACGGGGGCTTAATTGTGAAACAGCTTGCCCTATCGTATTTGATGAGTACACCACCACAGCCAGCAAAGAGCTTTTTGAATCTATGCAGGTGATGAGTGCCAAAGAACTCTCTGTACGCAATGAAGTGAAATGGGAAATCTACACCAAGAAGGTACAGATAGAAGCACGAGTACTCGGAGACCTTGTGATGAACCACGTGGTACCTGTAGCGGTAGAATACCAAAGCCGATTGGCAGAAAACGTTTGTAAAATAAAAGCGGCTTTCTCTCCTGCAGAAGCAGAAGCCATCTCTTCGGAGAACAAAGCCATCATCAGAGAAATAGCGCAACACACAGCTTTCATCAAGGAACACGTAGATTCTATGATAGAAGCCAGAAAGGTAGCCAATGCGCTTTCCGATGAGCGAGAAAAAGCCTTGGCTTATCATAATAACATAGCACCTATGATAGAAGAAATACGCTACCATATAGACAAGCTGGAACTCATAGTAGATGACCGTATGTGGACTCTACCTAAGTATAGAGAACTTCTCTTCTTAGGATAAAAGCTTTCTCTACAAACGAGAAACAATGAAGGAGGGTATGCCTTATGAACTTTGGCACACCCTCCTTTCTATATATAAAACACAATGATTGCTATTTTACACCATCTCGAACGAGGCTATCTTTCGTAAGACTGTCTTTTACTATTTCCGTTTCTACAAACTCTCCGTCTTCCGTCCATCGTCCTTCTATCACTTGACCTGTTTTTTCTATTCTCGTTTCTCTATCTATATATTCATCTATATATTTATCTCTATGATAGTCAAAACTGATACAGAATATCAGCCCTACTACTATCGCAAGAATCCAAGTAAGGAGCAAAGCTATTTTAGAACCGGCTCTCATTCGTTTCAGAGGTTTGAAAAGACTTATCAACAGTCTTATGACTATGAGGACAGGAATACCCAAGACTATGATACCACAAAGTGCGATAAAGAAACTGGGTATAGGGACTTGCTGTATTTCTTCCCAGTGGATATAAGGGAAAAGTTCATAGACAAAGGCAGGAATAGCAGCCACAATACCTACTGCTACCATAAACAATCCAAAACCAGCCACAGCTACACCAAATAAAACAGGCAATAAACAAATCCCAAAGAAAATAAGCAGAACTTTCATACATATCGTAGCTACCTTGAAAATAGCATTCAGCACATCTGTAAAGATGGAATTGCTTTTAATTTCCTGCGCACGGTCTGCCAAAGTATTGGTTACAGCCTTGCCTATATTGCTTACACTCACAGTTTCTCCTTTCATACGCAATTCTTCTACCACAGTATCTGCTTGTGGCACGATGAGCCACATCACTATATAAAATACGAAAGAAGTTCCAAAGAAGAGAAGCGCACTCACTATAAGAGCCAAACGTACCCAGACAGAGTCTACCCCGAGATAAGCTGCGATACCTCCGGCTACCCCACCCAGCATACGGTCTGTAAGACTTCTGTAAAGTCTCTTGGACATATCGAACTGGAGAGGGGGGATATTCACAGAAGCCCGCTTAGGCTGCTCCTGATCTCCCGCTTCTTCTTCGGCATTCGTACCGCTCACCTCTTCGGGTTCTCCTATACGAGTTATTACGTCCTTTACCTGTTCTATACTTACCACAGAAGCGTCTGTAGGAAGAGCTTCCGAGAAGATCTCCGCTATTCTACTTTCTATATCTGTTACGATCTCTCTGGCACTTTCGTCTTGTCCGAAGCATTTTTTCAAATTTCGGATATAGGTATCCAATAACTGATAAGCGTCTTCGTCTATGTGGTAGACCTTACCATTGAGATTTACTGTCAATGTCTTTTTCATAATGATGTGTTTTGAGGGGTGTTTCTTAACTGCTGAATACTTTCTGATATATCGTCCCAAGCTTTTTCCAATTCTTCCAAGAACAATAGACCTGCCTCTGTGAGGAGGTAATACTTCCGAGGAGGACCTTGAGTGGACTCTCTCCATTCGTAGCTCAGCAAACCATCTCTCTTCAAGCGCGAAAGTAAGGGGTACAATGTACCTTCTACTACAATCAGTCTGGCTTCCTTCAAATCTGTTATAATGTCCGAGGCATAAGAGGTTTCTCTCCTCAGCAATAACAAGACGCAGTATTCCAGCAAACCTTTGCGCATCTGTGATTTTACATTTTCTGCTATCATAACGCTTTCTGTTTTTGTCTGTACAAATATATAATACACATACGTACCTTGCATCACAAAGTAGTAGTTTTAACGCAAGTTTAACAATTTCATTACTTCAGCACCGTATACAGATGCCTGTAGCTGTAAAAAAGACCCAAAGAAGAACAAAAGAGTACTCCAAACGGATAAACTGTCTTTTTGCACTCGTCCTTTCTTAAACTCTCTGTCATTTACAGACAAACTCTATTCCGTACCACGAAATATGTAAACTTCCACCCAAGTTTATATAAACCATAGCGGAAGTTTATATAAACCGAAGTGAGGAACATAAAAAGAACTCCCCGATTTCCATTATCGGAAGTCGGGGAGTAATCATAAGAAAAAATAGAATCTTTATTATGATAGTTTATTCATAGTGTCAAAGCGCAATAGAAGCACCTACAGCAAGGCTATTTCTGGTAAATTCGCTCAATCCCAAACGATAAGTCAAGTCCACACTCACCTTACCGAAAGTCAAAGATGTGCCCAAAGAATAGAAATCCAAGCCTTTTCCTTGATGTTGGAAACCTGTATGTAAACCTATCATCTTACGATATTCATAAGATGCACCTACACCTATCTGGCTCTCTTTGTAAGAAGTTACATAGCCACCTTGCAGTTGCAAACCTACACTATGGTCTTCGTTTATATCGGACATAGCGCCTACTCCCAAAGAAATGGTAGAGGGCATACGATAAGATACACCTTCGCCATAGTTCAAGTCTTGACCGAAATGATGTGCGCTCAGCGTAGCCGTCCATCGTGTAGGCAATGTACCATCAAAGAGAGCTGTCTCATCTTTGTAGGAAACTCCTACACCGAAGATATAGTTGGTAGTCTGCTTGTTGGAAACGGAACGTATCATTGCAGCTGTGGCATACGCAAAAAATTTGTCGCAAGAATTATAGGCGTAACCCAAGTCCAATATAGTCTGATTAGGCTTGATGTTTGTAGCCAAATCCTCTCCCATACCGTTCACTTTAGGAATAGAAAGTCCGGACAAGTAGCGGAAACCTCCGAAGATGGCGTGGTGTTCATTGAGCTTATAGCCCGCAGAAGCAACCACATACTTTTCTCTTCCTCCTATTTCTTGCTTAGGCATAAACTCTGTACCCACATAAGCGGAGAAACGAGACTCTACACCGAAGATATTGGTAGGGTTAGTATATAGGTAGTTATTACTATGAGTTACAAGGTTTGTTCCTCCTAAGGCTTGCGAACGTGCATCCGGATTAAGTTCCAAAATGCGTAGAGGAGCATTTCCTTGTGCGCATACAGAAGTAGCTATGAGCGTAGCTCCGGCTACTGCCAGCGATTTGCAAAGTATTTTCTTTATCATAATCTTAGTTTATTACTTGACGAATAATTGTTCAAAACGTGAGAATCCTTCTGCTTCTACTATCAGGCGATAGGTATTGGGAGCCAAAGCATTTACATTGAGTGTAACGATACCATCGGCTGTAGCTTTCACTTGATGGTCTGCCACTACTTTTCCTGCCATAGTTACAATACGTACACGTGCTATAGAGATCTTGCTATTCAATAGAAGATTCAACTTGGTAGTTACAGGCATAGGGTATACTAATTGTACAGGAGCTTCTGCATCTGCTACCACACGTACTTTCACTGTAGTTTCTATAGGACGGCTTACTTCATCGCTCACTTTCACACGCAGGGTGGTCATACCTTTCTTTACAGGAGTTACTTTGAGGACATTGTCTACTACAGCTACACGTGCCACAGCTTCATTGGTAGAAACCGCTTCTACTTTCACAGCAAAGTCTGCATCGTAAGAGAAGTTCTTCAGCACCGGAATTTCCAATTCGCCACCATTCATACCTACGACCATATCGGAGAAAGCCCCTGTGAGTTTCAGTAGATCGTGAGGCAATACGGTGAAAGTGATAGTTTTATTTGTAGTATCACCCAGTTCATCTGTAGCATAAATTACGAAAGAGTAGTCTCCGGCAGGCAGTACAGAACGTACCACGATGGTTTGTACACCTTTTACTTCGGAAAGCGTAACACCACGTGTTTCTCCCTTGATGCCGAATTTTACCTTATGCCCGTCTTTGTCTTCTACCTTGAAAGTAATTTTAGCATCTCTATTACCTACTACTTTCACCTTGTCTGTTCCGGAAAGTAAGGTGATAACAGGTGCATTGTTATGCAAGGTCTTCTGTGTGAAGATTTCTGCAGCCGAACGGTTACCCCATCTATCTTCTGCCACGAGTGCAAAGTGATAATCTGTAGTGGTATTCAGTCCTGTGAACTTATAGCTCATAGTTTCTCCTGCTTTCGCTTCTTTCACCCAAATTTTCATAGGTTTAAGAGCAGTAAGATTGGCAGCGGTAATAGGCTCTTTGCTCATATAGAGATAAACGTATGACGCTTTCTTATCGTCTTCGTCTGCAGGTACAGCCCAAGAAAGACTGATTTCCGTATGCGTAGACTTCACTTCTTTCTTCTTAGGTTTTTCCGGAGCTTTCTTTTGGTCTTTATCAAATACTACACCGGCATCAAGATAACCCAATCCGAGTCTGCCTCGTTCTGTAGGATTTTCCTCGTCTATATCCACAGGGAGGAAAGAGCTGAGCAATACTTTCTTGAGGTCTTCGTTTGTATAACCTTTACCACCGTATTTACTCAAAATAAGAGCTGCAGTTCCGGATACGTGAGGAGCAGCCATAGATGTACCTTGGAAATAAGCATACTTATTGTCTGCTACAGTACTGAGTACACCGGCAGCAGTACCGAATTTATCTATATCTCCACCAGGTGCCATAATATCCACCCAGTCTCCACGGTTTGTATAAGACGCACGAGTAAAGTTGGTACTCATAGCAGATACCGCTATCACACGCTCATAAGCTCCGGGATAGCAGGGTGCATCTTCGTTGTCATTACCTGCTGCGAAGATTACTAAACCACCCTTCATAGGTGAACCTTCACGTTGATTTCCTTTCTTATCCTTACCCGCATTGTCTATAAAGTAGTCTATCGCTTTCTTCAATGGTTCCGGGAATGGGAATCTTGGAGGATATCCCCAAGAGTTTTGCGCAATTACGGCACCATTGTCTGCAGAATACACCAAAGCATCTGCGGGATTACTGCCTGTGCGTTGTCCTTTTGGACGGCTATCTACAGCCAAGCAAGCCATTATGCGAACTCCACTATTTTCCGATCCATCACCACCGGCTACACCGCAAACACCTATATTATTGTTGTTTTTTGCAGCTACAGTACCGGCTACGTGTGTTCCGTGGCTTCCCACTCTACCTTTCACCACGAAAGTGTTTCCGTGAACATCGTCCACTATACCGTTACCATCATTGTCTTTTCCATCGTTTGGAACTTCTTTTTCGTTTACCCAAAGATTGGCTTTCAGGTCTTCGTGGTTCAGATCCACTCCATCGTCTATTACACTGACAATGACATTGGGTTTACCTGTTTCTATTTTCCACGCTTCAAACAAGTTAAGGTCTGCACCCAATACAGCACCCGGTGCCGTACCCATATTGTTGTAATGCCATTGGTCTACCAATTTAGGATCTGTAAAATGATGCTTGACAGAACGTTTTTGGAAAGTGCTGATCATATCATCTCCGAAAGCAGGAGAAACCTGTACTCCATAAGTTTCTATAGGATATACCGCTTCTATTTTTTCAAATTCGGGTACAGCACTCAAGGTTTTTATAGCATCTGCAGTTTCTTTTTCTTCATCGAAGTGAACTATATACCAAAGATGCAGATCGTACTTACGATGTCTTTCTTCAAACTCTTTGTTGGTTGTAAACATTGGTTTTACCATTGTTACTCCCAAACGTTTTGATGCGAGAGAGATAGGCTCGGATATAGAAGAGAAAGTCTGTATGTCTATCTCTCCTGTACTTTCCATAAGTCTTTTGGCTGTTTCTTCGCTCATCTTCACAAAAGCCTGACCTTTGATGGCTTCTGCTATGACAGGATTGATACGATAGTTTTCGTAACCATTGGGCTGTCTGTCTTTGTTCCTTGCATTTTCTGCAAGATCTTCTACAGCTCTATCCGCAGTACAACCCGATAATGTGATGGCACAGGCTGCGAATGTATATAATAAGTTCTTTATTTTCATATTGATAATCTTTATGATATGAGCTTTCATTATTTCTTTGCCTTGGCTTGACACCATTTCTTATAGTTAGCCTCAGCTTTTTGAGCATAGGACTTGAAGAATTCTCTGCGTTCCATAAATGTAGAGTTCTTCACAGCAGAAGAGATATTATCGTCCAATCCGAAATAAGCAAGTCCCAATACCGGCTTCTTATCATTGTAATCTTCGTAATTTGGATAAACCTTCACTGTGAGTACTACTCCATCTTCGTAGCGTGCATAAGTTACAGAAGTCAGGTCTTGACTTTCGTATTGGAACTCAAAGCCAGAGCTCACCAACAAATTCTTGAATTCTTCTGTCAGTTTATATCTGCCTTGAGCTGTTTGCCACATTCCGGCAGAAATGTTTGTAAAGAAGTCTGTCTTTTGGAACAATAGTCCCATAGTCTTTTCTTTCTCTTGTTCAAAGAAGTAAATAGTAGCCAAGCGAGTAGAAACTTCCTTGCTGATAGGGAGGTATTCTGCAAAGTAAATCACGTTTGCATTCTTGTCTCCATACGCTCTATAAGTTTCTATAGAGTTACCTTCGGATTCTTCCCAAGCTTTTACAGCGAAGTAGTTTGCTTTATTGAAGAAAGACGTATTACGGAGTGGCAAAGTAGTAAACGTAGGGAATTCTCCACCTTGTCCTTCCGAAGCAGAATAAACTACTTCTGTCCAGTTTCCGGTTTCGGAAATTTGTACTGCAGCAGAGATTTCTACTTTTTTATTCACAAGTGCATAATGCTTCGTATGAACTCCTTTCTCAAATTTGTCAATCTTCTTTGAGTCTTTTACAAAACCTAAAGAGAACAAATGCTTCTCAAATGCCGGATCTAAACCAAATTTCGTATTAGGTGTTGTGATCACACATTGAGAGTAAATATCTGTTCCAAAAGGATAGAGATAAGAGATAGAAGAAGAATACTTGTCATTGCCCAAGAAAGAATAAGTCCAAGCTCCTTTTTCTTCTTTGCTACCTACAAGAGTTGTCCCACGCAAATTCTCGAACTTCATCATATCTTGACGTTTTTTACCGTACTCCAGCATATAAGGCAATAAGAAATCCGAAAGAGCTTGTTGCTTAATGACAATTTCTTTGGTTACATCTGAGGTGCGCACATAGATTTTAGCTTCACGAGCCGTAGTTTCTCTGTTAGGAAGAACTACCAAGTCTATGTTTCCTTCTGCTGTTTTCTTCACAGTAATCCAAGGGAACATTTCCGCTCCTTCCAGCGTCCAGTTGGCATCTGTACCGGTAACATTCAACTCATAAGTTCCACCATTGCTGATAACAGACAGATCTGTTTCCGATATTTCCAATACACTTTCTCCTGCACTCTGGCGGATATTGAGCACTGTAGAAGCATCTCCTGCATTGAGAAGTACATAAGTTTCTCTTTCTGTACCGGTATCATTCTTCGCAGCGGAGAGAATCAAGGCATCTTCTTTCTTTTCCACAGAAAGCCATTTACCTTCTGCGGGAGATGTAGCAACCCATGATTTCGCATCTGTATTCACAATGATCACTTTTTTACCGCTTTCACGGGTAAAGCTCACCAACTCTTCGGAAAGCGTAATATACGCTTTCTCCATTCCGTCTATATCATTAACCTGAGAGTTGCATGATGCACACAGCAATGCCACACAACCTACCAGCCAATAAAATGTATGATTTATATATTTCATATTTGCTTATTATTATGGATTTACAAGTACACGTGTAATATCTGTTGTTCTTCCATTCTTTCTATCCAATCCCACTACCATCAACTGATATTTTTTGAACTTGTACGGTTTCGGTACGAAGAACTTTCTATCTATTTTGAGCGTTCCTTTGTGCAACTTAAAGGCATCTACTCCTATATCACCCAAGAACAGTTTCCAAAGCATGTGGTCTACAGGATCCCAGCCTTCATGTCCTTCTTTATTTCCGGCTTCACTCTCATTGAAGTAAAAATCAAAGAAGTTCTGTTGTTGCAAGCTGATGTAGTATGTAGCCTCATTGTCTGACGGTACGATAGTAGCTGCAAACTCCTTAGCATCCAGATCCAACTCATCTATTGTAACTTTGAATGTAAGGTTATTATTGGGGACACGCGGTTGAGTGCGGAAGCTATATGTGAGTGTTTCTGTGGTTTTCACTCCATTCTCGTCCAGTCCGTAGCAGTATGCCACGTATTCTGTATCCCACATTGGAAATCTTACCAAGTCGTCCAAATTTACTTCATGGTTACCTTTTATCAAGTCCATACGCAAAGCTTCCAACCAACGAGCTTTACCCTGATCTTTCCAGAAAGCAAAGTCATACTCACTAATGTCATCTGTACCAAACTCTGCAAGTGTTTTCTCATATTTGTGCTTAGGCAATACATAAACATAGTAAGTCATATCCGGATTTTTCACTTTCACGGAAAGCTTACCTTCTGTAGCTGTAAGGTCTGTTACTTTAAGTTCAAATACATCTGTAGAACCTTTTTCCATTACTCGTACCTTACAGTCTGCGGTTTTTCCGGCAATAGTAGCGTGAATCATAGTTTCACCCGGTGCTACAGAGGAGACAAAACCATACTGATTTACTTTGGCTATCTTTTCATCATCGGATTTCCATGTAATCGGTTCAAAGAGGTTCATAGGCTCTGTTGTTGCTTTTACAAGCAATCCTTGTCCCAATGTAAGTTCTATAGCTGCCGGCGTAATAGAGATACTTTCTACTGCCACGTGCTTTTCTACCACTTCTACCTCGCAAGTTTCAGTGAATTTTCCCGCAGTAGCTGTAATTACGGCTTTTCCTACTTTATGCCCGGTGATTCTCCCGTGTTCTACAGTTACTACGTCTTTGTTATTGGAAGTCCATGCTATTTCTACATCTTTGGGGCGGTCTGCCTTTATTTCTGTTTCTACGAAAGACACTTCTCCTACAGACAAGGTCTTTTTCTTTTCTACTATAGTAAAACCTTCTATTACTACATCTTGCGGTTTTACACGGACAGTGGTAGAAGTGGTAAACTTACCGGCAGTAGCTGTAATACGTGTTGTACCCACCTTATAAGCAGTGAGTTCTCCACCTTGCACAGACACGATGTTTTCATCTTCCGAAGTCCATACTATAGGCTCTGAAGCATCTGCTGGCGCAATAGTAATATCTGCTACACGCACATCTCCTACTTTCATATCCATCGTTTCCGGCAAACTCAAACCAGTGATAGCGATGTGTTTTTTCACTACACGCACCAAACAAACGGTAGATTTGCCACCTACTTCTGCCTTCACAAAGGTTTCTCCTTCTGCCAAGGCTTTTACTTCTCCTTCTGCTACAGAGGCTATGGCTGCATCTTCGCTTTTCCACAGCAGATCTTGTGTATCTGCGTTTTGAGGTGATACACTGGCTCTAAGGGAGGCAGTTTCTCCTATTACCAAGGTGAGTTTATGCTCACTGAGCCTAACTTCTTCTACCGGAACTTCCGGATCCGACTTTGGGGAACAACCTACAGCCATCAAGACAGCAAGCAGGTAGAACCAAAGGTCTTTCATTTTGCTTTTTCTCATGTAAATTATTTTTAAGTGTAAATACTCGGCTTGCGCAAAAAAACATCTGCCACTTTCTCTATAGACAAAGCGACAGGTTCATTGAACTTGCCATTGGGTTATTTCTTATTTTCTTTACTAACGCTTTGTTTTAAGTTTGTAATTATTGTCTTTTTCGAACAGTTCGTTATTAAAAAACATTTACAAATTCATTGTATTTTCTTCACACAACAAACTCTTATAAAAAACTTAAAAACACAAGTTTATTTTTTTACAAACATCATCGCTAATTGGTTTGCTTACAATACGCATTTTATCTTGAAACAAGAGGATTTTTGAAAACTCTTTTTGAATTTCAGAAATATAACGCCGTCGCAAATATAAGGAAATATAATTCCAAGCAACTATTTTTTCATTAAATTTGGTAAAACAATGCGTTTTTCATTCAAAAAAAGCCTTTCGGACATAAAAAAATACGCAGAATACATCGCAAACCTACACAGAAGACCTCAGAAAAGGGATACAGGAAAACTATGCTCGCAACACAAAAAAAACAAAGCCACGCATCTATTTTCTATTCCGTACTACGAAATATGTAAACTTCCACCCAAGTTTATATAAACCATAGCGGAAGTTTATATAAACCGAAGTGAGGAACAAACTTTTCTTACTGGCCTGTGAGGTCAGCTCAATAAATAATAGAGTATAGCACTATCTATAGCCTGTTTTCATAGAAATACAGCTTTGCTCATTATATGCACTTTATAAAAATGGCAGTAGAAATTCTCCTCCAAGCACAATACCTATGGCATTGTTTTAAGTGCGTACATAGGCAGGATTCTCCGTTTCACTCCGAACACCTGCCCTACCAACAGCAAATCCCCGATGGGGATTACTCACTTAAACGTAGCTGTATAGATGATATACTTGTAAACAATCTCAGGTTTGAGCAGTTATGATGATAGTGGCTCATTTCAACCAATGCTGTTGGTAGAGCTTTCATTTATGTTTACTTCTCCTGAATAATGAGGTAATTTTCATCAATCTACAAAAAAAATAACGCCGTAGGCGTTATGCCGTTGTCAGGGCAGGGTTAGAAACGAAGTGGATAACCCTGTCTATGTATATTCCACCATTACCAACCCCACAGGGGTTGTGCGAAGAGTAAGGAAAGTAAGAACCTACCATAGTTTCACCAATGCGTACTGTTCTGAAGAGAAAACAAACTCTTTATTTCTCTTAGCACAATACCTATGACATTGTTCTTGAACACGTACATAGGCAGGGTTCTACGTTTAACTCCGAACACCTGCCCTAACAATAGCAAATCCCCGATGGGGATTCCTTACTCAAACGTAGTGTAATAGTATTTGTAAGTGATTATATACTCGTAAACAAGTTCACATCTGAACAGAATTCACATTCCAACCAACACCGTAAACATTGTGCCGTTGGTAGGATTTTCATTTTTGTTTACTTCCTCTTTGAATCGATGAGCTTACTTTCATCACTTTATACAAAAAAAAATAACGCCATAGGTGTTATGCTTTTTGTTAGGGCAGGGTTAGGAGCATAGCGGATAACCCTGCCTATGTGTATACTACCATAACCAACCCCATAGGGGGTTGTGCTAAAGCTTGCAAATAACCAAGCTCTAATGCAGATACAAACGTGGTAAGTCTGTATGTTGCAATAACCTTCAACCAAAACCTCTCTATTTCTCCAAGCACAATATACCTATACCAAATCCCCGATGGGGATTCCTTACTCAAATGCGGTCTGCAAAGAATCTTTCCGGAAAGAATAAACAAATTTCTTGCTTATTTTATGTATTTCTTCCTCCAATGTATTTATAAAAACACACCGTACAAAAAAGCTCATTTTATTGACGTATATCAAGTTATTACTGATTTCTATTTCTAAAATACTTATACAGGTGTGCATACGCTTCCTGCGACTTTTACTTTTGTTCATCGGCAAAATATAAAACCTATATAAGATGAAGAAACGTATATGGAGCCTTGGGCTCTTACTATGGGGCTGTAGTATGATAGCATTTGCACAGACCCTACAGAAAATAGAACCTGCTTTTTGGTGGGCAGGAATGAAAGAAACACAACTCCAATTATTATTGAGCGGGAAGAACTTGGGAACATCTCCCTTGCAAGTAAAAGGAGAAGGAATAAAAGTAGACAGCATAGTGCGTACCACCAATGCAGACTATACCCTACTCTACCTTGATATAGCACAAGCACCTGCACAAACTTTTTCTATAGAAATAGGTACAGGAAAACGAGTGCGCAAGTATGACTATACCTTGTATGAACGAAGAAAAGGAACTTATGCACAAGGATTCAGCCCCAAGGACGTAGTGTATTTGCTTATGCCCGACAGGTTTGCCAATGGCGATCCCAAGAACGATGTGGTAGCCGGAATGAACGAGCAGAAAGCAGACAGAACAGCGCAGTATGCCAGACACGGAGGAGATTTAAGAGGAATCATACAGCACTTGGATTATTTTTCGGATCTCGGTGTAACGACGCTTTGGCTCAATCCTACTCAAGAAAATAATATGAAAGAGGGTTCCTATCATGGGTATGCTATTACGGATTATTACCGCACAGACCCTCGTTTGGGAACAAATGACGAGCTGGCAGAACTCGTAGACAAAGCACATAAGCGTGGGCTAAAGGTAGTTATGGATATGGTTTTTAATCATTGCGGGAGCGAAAATCCTCTTTTCAAACATCGCCCGTCGGAGGATTGGTTCAATTATAAATCTCAATATGTACAAACTACTTTCAAGACAGCTACAGGCATAGACCCCTATGCCTCTACAGAAGATAAAAAAGTGGCAATAGATGGCTGGTTTACTTCAGCTATGCCGGATTGGAACCAACGCAACCCCCACGTAGCAAAGTACCTCATACAGAGCAGTATTTTCTGGATAGAATATGCTGGTATAGATGGTATAAGGCAAGATACGCACCCTTATGCAGATTACGATTTTATGGCACGCTGGTGCAAAACTGTGATGGAAGAATATCCACAGTTCAATATAGTAGGAGAAACATGGCTCAATAGCAATGTACAAATCGCTTATTGGCAAAGAAACAGCAAGCTATCAAAACAAAATTCTCACTTGCCTACTGTAATGGATTTTCCACTCTTCACAGCTATGGGAAAGGCATTTGATGAACCAACAGGAGAATGGGAGGGCGGTCTTTTCCGCCTATATGATTTACTCTCGCAAGACTTTGTCTACACAGACGTAAACGGCTTGTTTACTTTCTTGGATAATCACGATACTTCCCGCTTCTTCAAGAATGCAGGAGATACAGCACGTATGGACAGATACAAACAAGCCATTACTTTTCTGCTTACTACACGCGGTATTCCACAGCTTTACTATGGTATGGAAATCCTGATGGCTGCAGACAAGAGCGAAGGAGATGGACACTTGCGCAGAGATTTCCCCGGAGGCTGGGCGGACGACAGTCAAAATGCGTTTACCACATCCGGACGCACCCTTGCACAAGAAGAAGCCTACCAAACCTTGCGCACCTTGCTCCACTGGAGAAAGAACAACTCGGATATCATAATGGGTCGCTTGGTACAATTTACCATCAGAAAAGGTGTTTACGCTTATGCACGCATTGGAGAAAAGAAGACTGCACTCGTCATTATGAACGGAACAGATGAGGAGCAACCCATAGACTGGAAGGGCTATGCAGAGGTCTTGAAAAAGGGAGAAATGCAAGAGGTTTTCAGCGGTAACAGCCTTGATATACATCAAAAAAACAGCCTAAAACCAAGAGAAACTTTGCTCTTATGCTATTAGTTTGTTTATATTTTTGTAGGGAGAAAATCTATTTATATTGTTGATATATAGAAATATAATACTTTTCAATACTTATAATTTATTTCTAATACAAACCTGCACCTTATAAAAGCCTTAGCTTTGACTTGCAATTCGGGGATATTCCTTATTTATATATGAGCTGTATCCCCGAGTTTTGCACCTAATGCCAAAACAAAACCAATAATAAGAATGAACAAAAAGAAAATCATGTTGTCCCTTGCATTCGGCTGGGTGGGACTCTGTGCTATGGCACAAAGTTTGGTTTCCCCAAACGGTACAAGTAAGATGACTTTCCATTTAGATGGAGAAGGTAGACCTGTTTACAGTCTTACCTACAAAGGAAAAGAGGTAATAAAGCCTTCTACCTTAGGCTTGGAATTGGTACAAGAAGATCCTAATAAAGTGAGTGACTTTGAGCTGAAGGAACGCACAGACAGACATCTCTTGGACAAGCGTACCAACCTGAGAACAGGATTCAAGGTAGTAGACACCAAAGAAACAGAATTCAATGAAAACTGGAAACCTGTATGGGGAGAAGAAAGCAGTATCAAGAATCACTATAAGGAACTGCTCGTTACACTGGAACAACCGGAAAACAATCGTAGCATTCGTCTTAGATTTCGTCTTTACGATGAGGGATTAGGTTTCCGCTATGAATTTCCACAACAAGAAAATCTCACTTATTTTGTTATAAAAGAAGAGTATTCCGAGTTTGCCATGGCAGGAGACCATAAAGCCTTTTGGTTGCCCGGCGACTATGATACACAGGAATATGACTATACTACTTCTCGCCTTTCCGAAATTCGCGGCAAGATGAAAACAGCCATCACTCCCAATTCTTCTCAAACACCGTTCTCTGCTACTGGAGTACAAACTTCTCTTATGATGAAAGCAGACAACGGACTCTACATCAATCTGCACGAAGCGGCTCTGATAGAGTATCCTTGTATGCACTTGGAACTGGACGATAAGAGAATGGTCTTCCGTTCTTGGCTTACACCGGATGCCAAAGGAAACAAAGGTTATGTGCAAACTCCTTTTGAAACACCTTGGCGTACCATTATCGTGAGTGATGATGCCAGAGAAATTTTGGCTTCTCGTATGACCGTAAACCTCAATGAGCCTTGCAAAATAGAAGACACTTCGTGGATTCGTCCCGTGAAATACATCGGTGTATGGTGGGATATGATCACAGGAAAAGGTACATGGGCTTATACAGACGAAGTAGCTACCGTACAACTCGGCATAACAGACTATAGCAAAACCAAACCCAATGGCAAACACTCTGCCAATACAGCAAACGTAAAACGCTATATAGACTTTGCGGCAAAACATGGTTTTGATGCTGTACTCGTAGAAGGCTGGAATGAAGGTTGGGAAGACTGGTTCGGCAAGAGCAAGGACTATGTCTTTGATTTCCAAACTCCTTATCCGGATTTCGATGTAAAAGAAGTGAATGCCTATGCAGCTTCTAAAGGTGTAAAAATCATTATGCACCATGAAACTTCCAGTTCTGTAAGAAACTACGAACGCCATATAGATGCAGCTTACCGGTTTATGGTAGACAATGGCTACAATGCCGTAAAAAGCGGATATGTAGGAGATATCATACCACGTGGCGAGCATCACTATGGACAGTGGATGGTAAACCACTATCTCTATGCTGTGAAAAAAGCCGCAGACTATAAAATTATGGTCAATGCACACGAGGCTGTACGTCCTACAGGGCTTTATCGTACTTATCCTAACTTGATAGGAAATGAGTCTGCACGTGGTACAGAATACGAATCATTCGGTGGTAACAATGTAAATCATACTACAATACTTCCTTTCACCAGATTACTTGGCGGTCCTATGGATTATACACCGGGTATCTTCGAAATGGATTTAACCAAGATGAACGCAGGAAATACTTCCAAAGTACGCTCTACATTGGCACGCCAGTTGGCACTCTATGTTACAATGTACAGCCCGCTCCAAATGGCGGCAGATATTCCGGAAAACTATGAACGCTTCCTCGATGCTTTCCAATTTATCAAAGATGTAGCCATAGACTGGGACGAAACCAAGTATTTGGAAGCAGAACCCGGAGAATACCTTACTATAGCACGTCGTGCCAAGGGTACAGAGAACTGGTTTGTAGGTTGTACAGCAGGAGAACAAGGACATACCTCTGTATTGGAACTGTCTTTCCTCAAACCCGGCAAGAAATACGAAGCCATCATTTATGCAGATGGCAAAGATGCCAGTTGGGACAAGAATCCACAATCTTACACTATCAAAAAACAAATCGTAACTTCCAAGAGCAAGCTCAAGCTGAAAGCTGCCATAGGCGGAGGTTATGCCATCAGCATAAAAGCTATCTAAATAAATTCTCTTCCGCAGTGGTAACCCACTACGGAAGAGTTACATAAGATATACGCAAGAAATCTTAATAACAAACTTAGTATAACATGAGAACAATTCAAAACAGAATGTTCAGGCAATTTGCGCTGTTAATGACAGCCTTGCTTGTGTCCATTACTGCCTTTGCCCAAGACATTACGGTGAAAGGTATAGTACAAGACAAAATGGGACCTATTGTGGGTGCAAACGTTCACATCAAAGGAACAACCACAGGAACCATCACAGGAATGGACGGAGACTTTACTATTGTGGCACCACGTGGTAGTATACTTGTAGTGTCCTTCATCGGTTACCAATCTAAGGAAGTAACTGTTTCTGCCCCTATGATGGAAATAGAGTTGGTAGAAGACGCTTTGGTCTTGGACAATGTAGTGGTAATCGGTTACGGTTCTGTGAAAAAGACAGATATGACTGGTTCTGTTACAGCTATCAAGCCGGATAAGATGAACCGTGGTTTAGTAACCAATGCACAAGATATGATGACCGGTAAAATAGCCGGTGTAAGCGTTATTTCGGACGGAGGTACACCGGGAGGTGGCGCACAAATCCGCGTACGTGGTGGTTCTTCACTCAGTGCATCAAATGACCCACTTATCGTGATAGACGGTTTGGCTATGGACAACACAGGTGTACAAGGTCTTTCCAATCCTCTTTCTGTAGTAAACCCTGCAGATATAGAAAGCTTCACCGTACTGAAAGATGCGTCTGCTACTGCTATCTATGGTTCTCGCGCTTCTAACGGGGTCATCATCATCACCACCAAGAAAGGAGAAGCCAACTCTCGTCCACGCTTTACTTACAATGGTAATGCAGGTATAAGCTTCCTTACAGAACACGTAGATGTACTCTCCGGAGATGAATTCAGAAGTTTCATAGGCAAGCAATATGGAGAAGATAGCCCTGCTTATCGTACCTTGGGAACAGCGAACACAGACTGGCAAAAAGAAATCTATCGCACAGCATTCAATACAGACCACAACTTCACCGTAACAGGCGGTTACAAGAATATACCTTACCGTGCTACGATAGGTTATACCAATCAGAGTGGTGTATTGAAGACCAGCAATTTCCAACGCTATACTGCTTCTTTGAGCGTATCTCCTTCTTTCTTTGAAAACCACTTGAAAGTAAATGCCAATTTGAAAGCCATGCTTGCAAAAAACAGATTTGCAGATGGCGGAGCTGTAGGTGCTGCGGTTCGTTTTGATCCCACACAATCCATATATATGGACGGAGATGCCTATGCCAAAAGTTTTGACGGATATTTCCAATGGTTGGGTACAAACGATATCAAAACACAGATAGACCCTACATGGGCTCTTTATCCACAAAACTTAGCTCCGGGTAACCCTGTTTCTCTCTTGGACTTGAAAGACGATACTTCTAATGCGAAATCTTTGATAGGAAACTTAGAATTGGACTATAAATTCCACGTATTGCCGGAACTTCGCTGGCATATGAACGGAGGTATGGATCTTTCTACAGGTAAACAGACTACCAATGTAGCTGCCACTTCTTTCACAAACAACTATTACGGCAGCTTCGGCTTCACAGAAAAAGACAAGAGAAACCTCTCTTTCAGTACTTACCTCCAATATATGAAGGAACACGAAGCTTTCCGTTACGATGTAATGGCAGGTTATGAGTGGCAACACTTCTATAACAAAGGAAATAAAGCCTTTTCCGGATTCTATCAGCTTACTGCTACAAAGAATGCAGGAGAACCTTATCAGCCAACAGATGACGAATGGAAAAACGAAAACTATTTGGTGTCTTTCTTCGGTCGTGCCAACTTTACACTCTTGGAACGCTATCTGTTCACAGCTACACTCCGTAGAGACGGTTCCTCTCGCTTCCACAAGAACAATCGTTGGGGTACATTCCCTTCATTTGCTTTCGCTTGGAAAGTAAACGAAGAGCCTTTCTTGAAGAATATAAAAGAAATCTCAGACTTGAAACTCCGCTTAGGCTATGGTCTTACAGGACAACAAGGTTTGAACGATGCTTTCTATGAATATATCCCTAAGTATTTAAGCAATGTAGAAGGTGCTTATTACCCTATCGTGGGAGATGGAAAGACTTCTTCTCCTTCCACTTTCAATGAAAACCTGAAGTGGGAAAAAACTACAACTTACAATGTGGGTATAGACTTAGGCTTGTGGGACAATAGAATTACCTTGATAGCAGATGCTTACTATCGCAAGACTACAGACTTGCTGAATAAGGTATATATTCCGGCAGCTACCAACTTTGGTACTATGCTTTTCAAGAATATCGGTTCTATGGAAAACAAAGGTTTTGAAATAGCTATCAATGCAAAACCTATCGTGAGCAATGACCTTACTTGGGACTTGAACTGGAACTTGACTTATAATACCAACAAGATTACCAACCTGATAGACGGGAATGGTGCCGGTTACTACGTACCAACCGGCGGTATCAGCGTAGGTACAGGTTCTACTATCCAAGCGCATGCAGTAGGACACCCGATGAACTCATTCTTCGTTTATCAACAAGTATATGACAAAGCAGGTAAACCTATCCAAAATGCGTATGTAGACAGAAACGGAGATGGTGTTCTCACAGATGCAGACAGATATTTCTATAAAAAACCATCGGCAGATGTACTTATGGGACTTTCTTCTAAAGTCATCTATAAGGATTGGGACTTCAACTTTACACTTCGCGCAAGCTTGAATAACTATGTTTACAATGATGTGCAAGCCAACAACAGCGACTTGGTAAATACTTATTCTCCACAAAGTTTCTTGACAAACAAACCTCGTATAGCATTTGATCCCAATTTCCCCGGTACCGTAACCAAAGAAACTGCACAAAGCGACTACTTCGTGCAAAATGCCTCTTTCCTCAAATTGGATAACATCACTGTAGGTTATTCATTCAAAGATCTATTCAACAGAGGTGTTAATGGACGTGTGTTCGGTACTATACAAAACGTATTTACTATCACAAAATACAAAGGTTTGGATCCGGAAATCAACAGCGGTATAGATAACAATATCTATCCTCGTCCTACTTCAGTATTATTCGGTGTAAACCTCAATTTCTAACACCTTAAAAGAAACGAACAATGAAACGATATATTAAATCCTTATTACCAGTAGCGGTTATGGGTATGGTGTCTTTGACCTCTTGTGTAGGAGACCTTGATGTAGACCCAGAAATAGACCCTAAAACCAATGTAACATTTCAAGCGGATCCTGCATTCAACAAAGTGTATGCAAACCTTGGACTTACAGGAAGACAAGGACCTTCTGGTGCGCCGGACTTGGAAGGTAAAGACGAAGGTGCCAGCGGTTTTATCCGTGTACTCTGGAACTCCAATACATTACCTACAGATGAAGCTATCTGTGGCTGGAGCGACGGAGGTATCCTCGGTATGACTACCAATCAATGGGACGCGTCCAATGACTTTATCAATTTGCTATACTACCGTCTTATGTACGGTGTTTCTGTAGCCAATCACTACCTCGAAAAAACAGCAGAAGCTACAGATGCAGAATCTACAGTACGAAAAGCCGAAGTACGTTTCTTACGTGCCTTGCACTTCTATCATCTGATGGACGCATTCGGAAACATTCCTACTCCTATGGCTATTTCCAATGAATTGCCTAAGCAAAACAGCAGAGCAGAAGCTTTTGCACTCATAGAAAAAGAACTCACAGAGTGTTTACCGAACCTGAAAGATGCACGTAGCAATACTTATGGCCGTGTAGACAAGGCTGCTGCATGGTTACTCTTGGCACGTTTGTACCTCAATGCAGAAGTGTACACAGGCACAGCACAATGGAGCAAAGCAGCAGAATACGCAAAGAAAGTAATGGAATCCGGCTATACGCTCGCTCCTAAATATGCTTACTTGTTTATGGGGGACAATGACAAGAATGGTGCGCAAAACGAAGTTATCCTCCCTGTCATTCAAGATGGTATCACAACCTTCTCTTATGCAGGTAGTACTTTCTTGATAGCCTCTACACGCAATGCAGATATGACTGCAAACGAAGGCTCTTGGGGTATAACAGAACAATGGGCAGGAAACCGTTGTCGTCCTACATTGATAGAAAACTTTATCCCGGAAAATACAGAAGCTGTAACGAAAGACGTAGGCAATGCTACAAAGATGATAGCTATAGCCAAAGATGACCGTTCCCTTTTCTATAGTATGGATCGTAAGCTCACAAACGATAAAATCGGTACATTCAAGGACGGTTATAGCTGTCTGAAATGGAATGGTCTCTACTCTACAGGTACAGGTGGCAAAGACAGTAAGTTTGCAGATACAGACGTGCCTCTTATGCGTGCAGCAGAAGCCTACCTCACCTATGCAGAAGCTACCTTCCGTGCCAATGGAAAGAAAAGCAATGCAGAAGTAGCCAATGCCATCAATGCACTGCGTACACGTGCGCATGCAGCTACACAGCAAGCCTATACAGAACAAGAAATCTTGAAAGAATGGCAAAAAGAATTCTATTTTGAAGGTCGTCGTCGTATAGACTTGATTCGTTTCGGTATGTTCGGTGGATATAGCAATAAGAATACTTGGACATGGAAGAATGGCGTGAAAGACGGTTCAAACTTTGCGGCTACAAAGAATATCTTCCCTATCCCAACAGAAGAAATGAATGCCAACTACTTGTTGAAACAAAATCCCGGTTACTAATTCATACCTCATAAATACACAGTAAGATGAAAAAGTTACAATATATACTGATGCTCTTATGTGCTACAGCATGCTTTACAGCTTGTAGCAGTGATAGAGAGTCCAATCCCGTATTTGAGGCTCCTACAGAATTTAAGTTGAATACCCCTGCATTGGTAAACAATCTGTACGACCTAAAGAACTCTGCAAGTATCGTACTTACTTGCTCTCAAGCCAACTATCCTTATACAGCACCTGCCGCTTATACCGTAGAAGTGGCGTTGAGCAAAGAAGGATTTGAAAAAGAAGCTTTTAAAGTTCTTCCTACCGTTCATAACAAAGCAAAGATGGAAATTCCTGCCGCAGAAATGGCGGTAGCACTCACAGAACTTAGTGGTAAGGAAGAAGCTGCTTTCCCTTACGAAACTCCGGTTTTTGTGCGTGTAAAATCCGAAATTCCCAACACAGGAAATAGTGCAGAAACAGCCATCTACTCTAATGTAGTAGAACTGCCACGTGTACAAGTGTACTATGCAATTCCTCCTGTGGAACTGCCTACACAAATGAACATCATAGGTGATATGGTTGGTTGGAAATGGGAAAATGCTTTCGCTATGATTCCTACACATAGTAATCCTGATATTTTCTGGAGAATAGTTTACCTCCCTGAAGGCAAAGAACTTAAATTCAACGCCAACAGAGAATGGGACGGAGGACAATTCGGAGCCAAAGCCACCATACATGACCTTGCAGGTGCCGGAATCAGTGGAAATGATAATATCAAGGTAGCCAAAGGAGGCTGGTATTTAGTCATCGTGAGAAATGAAATAGCAGGCAGTAAGCTGGTGAACCATGTTTACTTTGCTGCCCCCAATGTTTACCTCTTCGGTGCAACCAATGGCGGAGTATGGGATCATGCTCAAGCACCGCTCTTCACTGTACCTGCTACAGACAAAGAAGAGTTTGTATCTCCGGCTTTTGTAGCTGCAGGAGAAATCCGTGCATGCGTTAATCTCAATGTAGACGATATTTCCGGAGTAGACTGGTGGAAATCCGAGTTTATAGTATTGGGAGGAAAAATCGCCTACCGTGGCGTAGGTGGAGACCAAGACCGCGTTTCCGGAGCTGTGGGTCAAAAACTCTATCTCAATTTCACAGACGGAACCGGTAAAGTAAAGTAATTCAAACCGAAGGAAAGAGGAAGGGAGAAAAGCTTCCTTCCCCATCTTCCTTCTGTGGAAAACAACAGATAAAAGAATACGAAAGATGAAAAAACTATTTATATATGGAATGTTCGTAGCCTCCGCCTTACTTACAGCGTGCAACGAGGATTTTAACAAAGATGTAGCTGCCCCACAAAGTTGGGAGCAAGAAGAACTGGCAGCCCAATTAGGTTTCTCTGCAAAAGGAGTAGAACTTATAGATCTTGGCAAGGTAGCAGAAGATATGGTGAAAGTTTGTTCATTCACAGCTCCTACCGCTCAAGCCGCTACGTATGAGATGGTACTCTCTGCGGAAGACAAGAAAATAACCCTTCCTATGGACAAAGACGGTAAGGTTTCCAAAGCGGCTTTCCAAGATGCTGTGGCAAGCATTTTCGGTCGTAAACCTGTAGAACGTCTATTCAAAGGAGCTGCGCAAGCTATCGTAGTAGTAGACGGTCAGGCTATGCGTGCATCGGCTACAGCTGTAGATGTCAAAGTTATCCCGGAAGCACCCGTGATAGAAAAAGCCTACTACCTGGTAGGTAACCCCGTAGGCTGGAAATGGGATACCGGATTGGCTTTCACACATAGCGGAAAAGATGTATACGAAGACTCACACTTTGAAATCATAGTACAAGCTCCCAAAGGAGAAGATTTGTGGTTCAAAATTATCCCACAATCTACCTACGAAAAGGCACAGACCAATGGTGGTAAGGTAGACGGAGAAGTAGTGCTGGGTATAGCAAACAATGGCGATGGCGCATTAGAAGGTACACTTATAGCAGGTGCAGATGGTGCTATCAAGGCTACAGCAGGAAAGTACTACAAAATAGAACTTGATATGATGGAGTACACTTACAAAATCACTCCAATGGCTTATGCACCTATGCTGACTTTGGTAGACGGCACCAATGTAGAAAAGGTACTTAGCTTGGTAGACAATGCCGGCGTGTACAAAGGATTTGCTTATCTCGGTGCAGGCTTTACATTCTCAGAAAATGCAGAAATAACCTACAATACCGCTCAAATCAAAACACTCGGTGCCGGACTTACAGCAGGTGCCGGTGGAAAGATAGTTCCTACTCCCGGCTACTATCAAGTGATTTTGGACTTGGCTGCAGGAAAGATTGAAGTGAAGACTATCCAATGGGGTATCATAGGTAGTGCTACACCCGGTGGTTGGGACGCTTCCACTCCTATGGTTTTGGACAAAGCTACAGGAAAATGGAGCGTAACTACTACACTCAAAGATGGTGAACTCAAGTTCCGTGCCAACGACGACTGGGTCATCAACTTAGGTGGAAAACCAGCGGCTCTCACTACAGAGAATGGGGACAATATGCCTGTTACAGCAGGAGAATACACTATCGTATTGGACGTAAACAATGCCAAGAAGATGTATTGCACCATTACGAAAAAATAACGATATGTTTATACATTTGTAATTTAGGTAGGGCTGTGTCTTGACTGAAAAGGAAGGCACAGCCTCTACTTTCTATATCAAACAGAGGAAAAATGAAAAAGATACAATACATAGTACGAACCCTCGCAGGCTTGTTTCTCCTCGCTATGATGGGAGCTTGCTCCGGAGATAAAGGGAAAGATATTCCTACCCCTCCGGCTCCTGTAGTATGGGAAAGCATCAGCGCACAGCCGGACGCTTGGGACAATGTGAAAAGAGGAAACATCTCTTACCAAGTCTTGGTTTACTCGTTTGCAGATGCAGATGGGAATAAATGGGGAGACTTGCGTGGAGTAGCAGAAAAATTGGATTATATCCAGTCTTTGGGTGTACAAGCTATTTGGCTTTCTCCTATTCACCCCTCTCCTTCTTATCATGGCTACGATGTAACCAGCTATGATCAAGTAGATCCACGCTTGGGTACAATGGCAGATTTTGATTATCTCGTAGCCGAAGCGAAGAAAAGAGGTATCAAAATTTATTTGGATTACGTATTGAACCACACCAGTACAGCACACCCTTGGTTCAAAGAGGCTGTAGCTTCTGCCACTTCTCCTTACAGAGCGTATTACTCATTCTCGGAAAACCCGGCAGAAGACATCAAGGCTGGGAAAGTTCCTATGATAGCCACAGAAGGCAGTGGTGGCTATAGAACCAATGAATGGTATGAATATGTGAATGAAGCCAATGCTGTACAAGGAGTATTGAAATTCACTTTGGATTGGAGCAATGCGCAAGCACCCGTCATTACAGTAACAAAGGCTGCCACACCGGATGCGGATAATCCGGACACTTCTACGGCAGGTGCCAAGTACCTGTATTTTGGAGATGGAGTAACCAAAAAATTCTATGCCAAAGGAAACAATAAGTATGAACTTACCGTAGATTTCCATTCCACATGGGGATTCTTGGTACGTACTTCTTCCACTGCGTGGGACGGTGGTACAAAGTATGGTGCCGGCAAAGGACAGAAGTTGGCATTGGGAACACCTTTTACACTCACCAATGCCGGAGACCCCTCTAACATAGTTTTCAATACTATGCAAAGTGTGTACTATCACTCCAATTTCAATACCGGCTCTTTCGCAGATCTTAATTATGGAGCAGTAGCCAATGTTACGGCTTCTCCCGTCTTCTGTTCTGTGGTAGCTTCTGCACAGAAGTGGATAGACCACGGCGTAGAGGGTTTCAGATTGGACGCAGTAAAACACATTTACCATAACGAAACTTCCGATGAAAATCCCCGTTTCTTGCGTAGCTTCTACGATGCTGTAAATACACACTATAAGGCTAAGAGTGGTGGAAAAAATCTGTATATGGTAGGAGAAGTACTATCTGATCATCAGACTGTAACACCCTATTATAAAGGACTTCCTGCTTATTTTGAATTTGCTTTTTGGTATCGTCTGGAATGGGCTATCAATAATGGACAAGGATTTACCTTTGCCAAGGATTTGGTGGGTTATCGTGCAGCTTATGCCGCACAACGCCCTGATTATATAGCTGCTACCAAGCTAACCAATCACGATGAAGACCGTGCGGCTACCAAACTGGGACAAAATACAGATAAGATGAAACTTGCTGCAGCAGTACTACTCACTGCTTCCGGACAACCCTATATCTATTATGGAGAAGAATTGGGACTGCACGGACAGAAAGAAGGACGTGGAGACGAATGGGTACGCTCGTCTATGCCGTGGGAAGATCGTTACACTACAGACCTCAGTTCAGTGTATGGAGATAAGATAGACAAGGGTATGCTCAATACTCTTACAGTGAAGAAGCAAGAAGCAGACCGTGTATCTATGCTCCAAACCTACAGAAACTTTACTCGCTTGCGTAATACCTACCCTGCACTTGCCGAAGGAGAAATGAGCAAGCACTCTGTGTATAATGATCAAAATACACATTACAACTCTTTGGCTGCCTGGTATATGACTAAGGGAGCGCAAAAAGTATTGGTTTTCCATAATTTTGGAGCTTCTTCTATAGAATTTGCCTTGACAGATGTGGTAAAAAAAGCTATTGCCATACAAGGAACAGCAGAAAGCAGAATCATAGACGGAAAAACATACCTCCGTTTAGGAAAATACAGTACTTTGGTATACCTGCTGTAAATCACCGCTTTTATAGTATAGCTTACTTAGAGAAAGATGTGGTAGTAATTGACTGCCACATCTTTTTATTTTTCTCATTATTAAACAAAGAAGCCGGTATCTCATCGGTCTATTTTTCTACCTGTGCAGATGGATAAATAACAGCTCCCGGATAAGATATGTTTGCTATGCTGATAGCAAGCCTTGCTATCACGATAAGATATGCTCCGTATCACGATAGCGTTATAACGCTATCATCACCCCCTCCACAAGGTATCACAGGGAAGATTATCTGATAAACGTAGCTTTGTTAAAATCGTAGTGCTTTGGTAATCCTCATAGAGATCTTTCATTGTGAAGTAGCAAAGACTTTCATAATGGTTCTGATAGTATGAAACGAGAACTGATGATCGTATGTGTATCTCTTATAATAGGTAGGGTGAGTGGTTTTGTACAAGTCAAAAAATTGCAGGAGTTCTTCATCGGTAAGTAGGGTAGGATAGGTTGTACCACTATGGGTAACCCTATCTATCCAATCAAGATAAGCGTCTTTCCTATCTTGGGGAATATAATCTGTAACCAAAGAATCGTGTTTTTTCTCCCAAAACTTGCGGTCTTTCTCCCCTGCTACGGCAATATAAACCAAAATATCTGTAGCTATGATGCGTTCATACTCCATCCAACCAATATCTTTCTTTCGGTCTATCTGATTGGTTTTATGCTGATACAGATGAAAGAGTTCATGAAACAAAATTTTGTGCGTGATAAATTCTTCGGTTTGGAAAGATAAGTACCCGTTGGTATCATTGTAAGAAGCATTCCCTTGCTTTTCATCAAAGATGCGTACACAGCCTACTACATAGCCCTTTTCTTCCAAGTGCTTTAAGAATATACGGGAATAGCTATCGGCTCGCAGTATTTTTACCGCATCTCGCAATTTTTCCATCGCATCTATATTCAGGTTAAGGTTACGATGTATGAGTTTTCTCAAAGATTTAGGAACCCGCGCCCGCATCTTCCTTGCAGGAGGCACTTCTTCTATCCACTTTTTGATGCCCGATTCTGTAGCCCATTTTACCCAAATCATTTTGTACTTACAGTATCGTCCTTGATACTTATAGTCTTCTATAGCTGTGGTGGCAGTAGCTCCCATATAAGCGTCCCAGCAGGTTTCTATCTCTGCTCGTTCTTTGGAAGGTGTAGCCGGTAAGAACATAATATGCTCTATATTCTCTGTCCCGAAGATTTTGTAACCGAAATAAGAACAAAGCCATACTTGATCATAGAAATCCATATTTTCGTCCACCCTTTCTTTGATACACTGATAAATATCTCCTTCCTTATTCTTATAAAAGAACCATATAGCCCGAATGCTCTTCCCATACCGAGAATGATGCAGAGGAACAAAAACAAAGGTCTCTTCTGCTGTGTTCTCTATATCCGCTACGTCCCATAGAGGCTTACCCAATTTCTTTACAATTTTCTTTATAAACGGACGATGGGTTTCTTCTGCTTTGAGCCAATCCAAAAGGAAAGAAAGCTCCTCTCTATCTGAACATAGATAGCTTTCTGCACCATTCTTAGGCTCTTGCTGTAGTGTATATAGTGCCAAAAAGAAACCACAGAAAGATACAAATAGCCAAGTTTTCCAATGTCTATACCGATAAGTCATATCACTTTAAGCAATAAATACAAATATATAGAATCTACCAAAAGAACATTTCCTGCCATTTATTTTTTTTGCACCTTTTTGACAAGCCACACGAAGAGCCAACACAAGAAAGCTGTCTCAAAAAATGTTTCAATAAAAGCTCACGGAAATTTGCAGATATAAAAAATAGCCTTACCTTTGCATCATCTTTGAAAAAGTCCTATTCATTGGACTGGAGAGATGGCAGAGTGGTCGATTGCGGCGGTCTTGAAAACCGTTGAAGTGAGAGCTTCCGGGGGTTCGAATCCCTCTCTCTCCGCAAAACCCGCTGATTTTCAGCGGGTTTTTCTTTTGGTACTCCATCCAAATTGCCCATCATTAAGGGGGTCAGCTGCAAAAGGTGGTTGAAATGTTAAAAAACTACCCGAATGAGAAATTATTTTTAGGCGCATAGTTTAGAAAGGCGAAAAAGGAAGAAAGGTATGTCAGTCACACCTCTGAACTGACTGCGGAATGCTTTGACT